>NZ_JAPTFQ010000028.1:0-51489 GCF_030985535.1 Stenotrophomonas sp. Sm2128 | reverse complement strand
CCCCCCCCCCCCCCCCCCCCCCCCCTCCGCCAGATCCGCGCGCCCTGCCGGAAGGGGGGGGGGCCCCCCCCGTTCCCCCCCCCAAACCGGACCGGACCCCGAATTGATTCGATATCTGACAGAGATTCATCCACGCATGGCGTGGATCTACCGACCGTCATCGGGAAACTGTCGAGGGTGGGGCGGTGTGGCTGTGCAGGACCGTTGGCGCCATGGATGGCGCCATCGAGCCCCCAGGGATGGGTTTACGGCGTGTCCTGCACAGCCACACCGCCCCGCCAAACCATCAGCAATCCAGAGCCGCTTTGGCTGTTGCTTCGGCCGTTGCTTGAAGCCTCTGCAGGTGCAGGGCGCAGCCCTGCCGACCACCCCTCTACTTGACCTGCACGTCGATCACGCCGTCGCCAACGCGGGCCTGCAGCGCGTCACCGGGCTGCACCTGGTCGACCTTTCGTACCAGCGTGCCATCGTCAGTGCGGGTCAGGATGCTGTAGCCACGGGCCACGGTGGCCAACGGGCTGACCGCTTCCAGTGAACGCGCCAGTCCGCGCAGTCGCAGTGCATCGCGCTCCAGCAGGCGCTGCATCGCTGCCTGCGGCCGCCCGCGCAGGGCGGCGAGGCGGCGCTGCATCGCGTCGAGCTGGCGTTGCGGATGGTGCCCGCGCAGTACCGCGGCCGCATGGCGCAGGCGTGCGGCACGGCGCTCCTGCTGCTGGTTGAAGACCGCATGCAGGCGCCGGCCCAGATCGAGCTGGCGGCGGCGCAACAGGTCCAGCCGCGCCTGCGGGCTCTGTGCGTTCAGGCGCAGCAGGGCGCGGTCGGCACGCTGCATCGCCTGCTGCATCGCATGCCGTTGCAGCTGCACCATGCGCGCGGCCGTGCGGCGCAGGCGCAGGGCCAGTTCGCGCTGGTCCGGTACCAGCAGCTCGGCTGCCACCGACGGCGTTGGTGCGCGCAGGTCGGCGGCAAAATCGCTGAGGCTGAAGTCGGTTTCATGGCCCACCGCCGATACCACCGGCGTGCGGCTGGCGGCGATCGCACGGGCCAGGGCTTCGTCATTGAACGCCCACAGGTCTTCCAGTGAACCGCCGCCACGGGTCAGCAGGATCACGTCGTAGCGGCCACTGGCATCGGCGGCCTGCAGCAGCCGGGTGATCTGCGCCGCGGCGCTGCTGCCCTGCACCAGGGTCGGCAGCAGGTCGACCTCCAACAGCGGGAAGCGGCGGCCGAGCACGCTCAGCACGTCGCGCACGGCGGCGCCGGTGGGCGAGGTGATCACCGCCAGGCGCTGCACGTGCGCCGGCAGCGGCCGTTTGCGTGCCGAGTCGAACAGGCCTTCGGCCTCCAGGCGTGCCTTCAGCTCTTCGAACGCGCGGCGCAGCGCGCCTTCGCCGGCTTCCTCCATGTGGTCCAGCACCATCTGGTACTCGCCACGGGCGTCGTACAGGGTCACCTTGCCGCGCACCAGCACGCGCATGCCTTCGCGCGGCACGAACTTCAGGTACTGCGCCTTCATCCGGAACATTGCCGCGCGCAGCTGCGCACGCGCATCCTTCAGGGTGAAATACAGATGCCCGGAGGCGGGACGCGCCACGCTGCCCAGTTCGGCCTCGACCCAGATCGCCGGGAAGCTGCCTTCCAGCAGGTCGCGGGCCAGGGTGTTGAGCTGGCTGGGGGTGAGGATGTCGTTGTTGCGTGGCTGCATGGGAACGGCGTGCTGCGGGCGGAACGGGGGCTCAGGATCGCACGTCAGCGCACCGTGTGCTGGCCCAGCGCCCACTGCACGTGTTCACGCACCAGCGGCGAGGGATCATCGACGCGGGTATGCAACGCGGCCAACGCTTCGGCCGAGGACGGTGCATTGCCCAGTGCCACGGCGATGTTGCGCAGCCAGCGTTCATGGCCGCTGCGCCGGATCGGGCTGCCTTCGGTACGGCGCAGGAATTCGGCTTCGTCCCAGGCAAACAGCTGGTCCAGACGGGCAGTGTCGAGGTTGTTGCGCGCGCGGAAATCGGCTTCGTCGGTACGCTTGGCGAACTTGTTCCAGGGGCAGACCAGCTGGCAGTCGTCACAGCCGTAGATGCGGTTGCCGATCAACGGCCGCATGTCTTCGGGGATGGCACCGTCGTGCTCGATGGTCAGGTAGGAAATACAGCGCCGCGCGTCCAGCCGCTGCGGGCCGGTGATGGCCTGGGTCGGGCAGACATCGATGCAGCGCGTGCAGGTGCCGCAGTGTGCCGTGGCCGGTGCATCGATCGGCAGCGGGATATCGATGTAGATCTCGCCGATGAAGAACCAGGAGCCGCCATGGCGATCGATCAGACAGGTGTGCTTGCCGATCCAGCCCAGGCCGGCATTGCGCGCCAGTGCGCGTTCCAGCACGGGCGCCGAATCGACGAACACGCGGTAGCCCAGCGGTGCCACTTCATCGTTGATCTGCGTGGCCAGCTTCTGCAGGCGGTTGCGCATCAGCTTGTGGTAGTCGCGGCCCAAGGCGTAACGGGCCACGTAGGCGCGGCCCGGGTCGGCCAGGGTTGCCCAGGCTTCGGTGTCGTCCTTGTGGCTGTAGTCCATGCCCACCGAGATCACCCGTACGGTGCCGGGCAGCAGCTCGGCCGGGCGCGCACGCAGGGTGCCGTGGCGCGCCATCCAGTCCATCGTGCCGTACAGGCCCTGGCCCAGCCAGTCGGCCAAGTGCGCCTCGTCCTCGCCCAGCTCGATGCCGGCGATACCGCAGCGCTGGAAGCCATGCGCACGCGCCAGTTCGCGGATGCGCTGCACGGCCTGGGCCGGATCGACAGGGACGGGGGCGGGGGACATGTGCACCAGTATAAAATCCCTGCATGGTCAACCTTGCCGATCTTTTCGATTCCGCTGCCGCGCGTGCGCTTGATGCGCAGGCCTCGGCGCTGGCCGCCGAGGGTGGTTGGGGCCTGATGGCGCAGGCCGGCCAGGCCGCCTGGCAGTGCCTGCTGCAGCATTGGCCGGAGGCGCAGCGGATCGGCGTGGTGGTCGGAGCAGGCAACAACGGTGGCGACGGCCTGGTGCTGGCCCGCCATGCACGGAAGGCCGGGCGCGCGGTGACGGTGATCGCCTTGCCGGGCAAGCCACCGGCGACGTCGCTGGCACAGCGTGCAGCATCGGAATTCAAGTCCGACGGCGGCAGCACTGCCGATTTCGACGGCACGCTGCCCGAGGCCGACATCTGGGTGGATGCGTTGTTCGGCCTTGGTTTTGACCGCGCGCCGGAGGGTGCGGCGCAGGCACTGATTGCCGCGCTCAACGCGCAGACTGCGCCGGTGCTGGCGCTGGATGTTCCCAGTGGCGTCGATGCCGACCGTGGGGCGGTGCCGGGCGTAGCAGTGCGCGCTGCACTGACCCTGCAGTTCATCGTGGCGCATCGCGGGCTGTATTCCGGCGATGCGCTGGATCATTGCGGGCAGAAGGTCCTGGCGCCCCTGCAGTTGCCTGCCGCGGCCTGGCAGGGCGTGGTACCCGCTGCGGAGCACTGGACCCAGGCTCGCTTGCCGGCACTGCTGCCGCCGCGTCGTGCCAATACCCACAAGGGCGAATCCGGGCATGTGCTGTGCGTCGGCGGCAACCATGGCAGCGGTGGGGCCATCGCGATGGCGGCCGAAGCGGCACTGCGTGCCGGCGCGGGACTGTTGAGCCTGGCCACCCGGCGCGATCACGTCGGCCCGTTGCTGGCTCGGCTTCCCGAGGCGATGACCCATGCGCTTGAAGATGGCGATGTGCTGCCGGCGCTGCTGGACAAGGCCAGGGTGGTGGCGATCGGCCCCGGCCTGGGCCAGGACGAATGGGCACGCGCAATGTTTGCGCAGGTGCTGGACAGCGACAAACCGCTGGTGGTTGATGCCGATGCGCTGAATCTGCTGGCGCAGGATCCGCGCGCGCTGCCGGAGGCGATCCTTACGCCACATCCGGGCGAGGCCGCGCGTCTGCTCGGCTGCAGTACCACTGACATCCAGGCCGATCGCTACCGCTGTGCGCAGGCGTTGGCCGAGCGATTCCACGCCGTGGTGGTGCTGAAGGGCGCGGGCAGCATCGTGACGGCGCCCGGGCAGGTGCCACGGCTGATTGCTGCAGGCAACCCCGGCATGGCCGTGGGGGGCATGGGCGACCTGCTCACCGGCATCATTGCCAGCCTGCGCGCGCAGGGCCTGGCCGCCTTCGACGCTGCCGCCGCTGGCGCACTGCTGCACGCGCTCGCCGGCGACGCTGCGGCCGCCGACGGCGCGCGCGGCATGCTTCCCACTGATCTGCTGGTGCCGCTGCGGCAACTGGCCAACCCGGAACGCTCTTCATGACTGAATTCTTCCTTGCCGACAGCGAAGCCACCGAACTGCTCGGGCAGTGGCTGGCGGCGACCCGACCGCCCCAGGCGCTGATCGAACTGCGCGGCGACCTCGGCGCTGGCAAGTCCACAACGGCCCGGGCACTGCTGCGCGCGCTGGGCGTGCAGGGCGCGATCCGCAGCCCGACCTATACCCTGGTCGAGCGTTATCCGCTGGCCAGTGGCGGCGAAGCCTGGCACCTGGACCTGTACCGGATCGGCCAGGCCGGCGAACTCGATTTCCTGGGCCTGGACGAGGGCAGCGCGGTGTTGTGGCTGGTGGAATGGCCGGAACGCGGCGCTGGCGCGCTGCCGCCGACCGACCTGGTGGTGGCGTTGGAGATCGAGGGGCAGGGGCGCCGCGTCCGTCTCATCGGAGCCAGCGACGTCGGACATGAGTGGCTGAAGCGGCTTCCCCAAGGGGGCGACTTGCAGGCCATTTCTGTCGGCTGACGAGAACAAAGACCGGCAGGTTACGGATTATTAAGGAAAAAGGTGTTGCATTCCGTTCAGCGCGGTGATTGAATCCTGAGCCATGCGCCCGGGGAACCGTCTCATCGCTATCTGTGCCGCCGTCGGACTGGGTCTGGCGAGCGTCAGTGCGTGGGCCGGTGAAGTCCGCCAGGTCCTGCTGAATACCGGCGCCACCGGCACCCGTGCCGAGATCTCGCTGGTCGGCAGTGGCGGCTACAAGACGCTTTCTCTGGCCGGTCCGAACCGTCTGGTGGTCGACTTCCCTGACTCCAGCGCCATACGCAACCTGAAGATGCCGGCTGCGCAGGGCGTGGTCACGGCGGTGCGTACCGGACAGCCGGTGCCGGGCACCTTCCGTGTCGTTTTCGACCTCGCTGAATCGGTGGCGCCATTCCGCCCGCAGATGCAGCGGGAGGGCAATGAATCCAAGCTGGTGATCGAATGGCCGGGCGATGGCCCGGCCGTGGCCGCCAGCCGTCCGGCAGCGACACCGGCGGTGCAGCCGCAGGCACCGGTGGCCACGCCCGCGCCGACCCCGGCTGAAAGCGTACAGTCGCGTTCCGATGCCGCACGTGCGACCGCACTGCTGACCGCGCAGGTGCGGCAGCAGGCCAGTGCCACTGCCGCCGCACCGGCCACGCCGACCCCGGCGCCGTCCACCACGCCGGCCCAGGTTGCGGCGGCCGGTACCGTGGCCAGCAGCTCACCTTCTTCCTCGCCGGCCGCGATCCTGGCCGGCCAGCGCACCGCCGCCGTGGTGACCACGCCGCCGGCTACCGTGCCTGCACCGGCGCCGACGCCGGTAGAACCGCCGCGCCCGGCCATGCCCAGCGATGCCTCGCGCATCCGCATGCAGGCCGGCATGCGTCATCTGGTGGTCGCCATCGATCCCGGCCACGGTGGCCAGGATCCCGGCGCGATCGGCCCGACCGGCAAACGCGAAAAGGATGTCACCCTGGCGGTGGCGCGTGAGCTGGCCCGCCAGGTCAATGCGACGCCGGGCCTGAAGGCCTATCTGACCCGCGACAGCGACGTGTTCATCCCGCTGCCGATGCGTGCGCAGAAGGCACGTGCAAACAAGGCCGACATCTTCATTTCGATCCATGCCGACGCGGCCGAAAACCGTTCGGCCACTGGTTCGTCGGTATACGTGCTGTCGACCAAGGGCGCCTCTTCGCAGCGCGCCCGCTGGCTGGCGGACAAGGAAAACGCGGCCGACCTGGTGGGTGGCGTGCGCCTGCAGCAGACCGAAGGCACGCTTGCCAACGTGCTGCTGGACCTCGCCCAGAGCGGTTACATGAAGGCGTCTGAAGATGCCGCCGGCCACGTGCTGGGCGGCCTGAAGCGGATCGGCAACAACCACAAGCCGAACATCGAACGTGCGAACTTCGCCGTGCTGCGCACCTCGGACATGCCGGCGATGCTGGTGGAAACCGCGTTCATCTCCAACCCGGACGAAGAGCGCCGCCTGATCGACCCGGCCTACCAGCGCAAGATCGCCGGTGCCGTGCTCGACGGCGTGCACACCTTCTTCAGCCGCCAGCCACCGCCGGGCACGCTGTACGCAGCCCGTGCCCAGGCCGAGATCGACGCTGCCGGGACCATGGCCGGCGGCAGCAAATAACCCGCCGAAGGCAGGTTACTGCTTTCTGTAGCGTCGACTGTCAGTCGACTACGCGCGCAACGCGGGGTTTTCGGCGCCCGGCGGAGGGCAGTCGACTGACAGTCGACTCTACACGGGGCGGCTCCGCTATCATCAACCCATGAAGTCTGCTGCCCATCCTCTCCCATGAGCGCGCCCGGACCGCGCCCGATCCGGCCGTTGCCGGAAATCCTGATCAACCAGATCGCCGCCGGCGAAGTGGTCGAACGTCCTGCGTCGGTGGTCAAGGAGCTGGTCGAGAACGCGATCGATGCCGGTGCCAGCCGCGTTGATATCGATCTTGAAGAGGGTGGTGTCCGCCTGATCCGCATCCGCGACAATGGCAGTGGCATCGAGCCGGAACAGCTGCCGCTGGCGGTCTCGCGCCACGCCACCAGCAAGATCGCCGATCTGGACGACCTCGAATCGGTGGCCACGCTCGGGTTCCGTGGCGAAGCGCTGCCGTCGATCGCCTCGGTCAGCCGCTTTACCCTGTCCTCGCGTCGCGCGCATGACGAACACGGTTCGGCACTGCAGATCGAAGGCGGCAAGATCGGCGAAGTGACGCCCCGTGCGCATGCACCGGGCACAACGGTGGAAGTGCGCGAGCTGTTCTACAACGTACCGGCGCGGCGCAAGTTCCTGCGCGCCGAGCGTACCGAACTGGGCCATATCGAAGAGTGGTTGCGTTCGCTGGCGCTTGCGCGACCGGATGTCGAGCTGCGCGTGTCGCACAACGGCAAGGCCTCGCGCCGCTATAAGCCGGGCGATCTGTATTCCGATGCGCGCCTGGCCGAAACGCTGGGCGAGGATTTCGCCAACCAGGCCGTGCGCGTTGACCACAGTGGTGCCGGCCTGCGCCTGCACGGCTGGATCGCGCAGCCGCATTATTCGCGCGCCAGCGCCGACCAGCAGTACCTGTACGTCAACGGCCGCTCGGTGCGCGACCGCAGCGTCGCCCATGCGGTGAAGATGGCTTACGGCGATGTGCTGTACCACGGCCGCCAGCCAGCCTATGTGCTGTTCCTCGAGCTCGACCCGATCCGCGTTGACGTCAACGTGCACCCGGCCAAGCACGAGGTTCGCTTCCGTGATTCGCGGCTGGTGCACGATTTCGTCTACCGCACGCTGAAGGACGCGCTGGCTGATACCCGCGCCGGCATGTCGGCGCAGGAGATCGGTGCGGGTCCGGTGCATCCGGTGGACGCCGCTGCTGCACCGATGGCATCGAGCGCGGGCGCATCGGGTTTCGGGCTGGCGCGTGGACCTGCGCCCGGTGCCGGCTCGGGTGGCGGTGGTGGTGGTTTTTCCGGCTGGCGCCCGCAGCAGCCCCTTGGACTGCAGGTGGCCGATGCACCGGCGGCCTATGCCGCGCTGTATGCCGCGCCGGCCGGTGCCGAACGCGGTGCTGCGCTGCCGCCGATGCCGACCGAGAACGGACTGCCGGTGACCAGTGCCGACGCCGGCGTACCGCCGCTGGGCTACGCGATCGCGCAGCTGCACGGCATCTACATCCTGGCCGAGAACGCAGAAGGCCTGATCGTGGTCGACATGCATGCCGCGCACGAGCGCATCGGCTACGAGCGCCTGAAGAACGCGCACGACGGTATCGGCCTGCAGTCGCAGCCGCTGCTGGTGCCGATCACACTCGCCGTGGGCGAGCGCGAAGCCGACACCGCCGAAAGTGAAGCCGAAACGTTGGCGGCGCTCGGCTTCGAGGTGACCCGTGCCGGTCCCGGATCGCTGCACGTGCGCAGTATTCCAGCGCTGTTGGCGCATGCCGAACCGGAGGGGCTGCTGCGCGATGTGCTGACCGACCTGCGCGAGCACGGCCAAAGCCGCCGCGTGGCCAGCGCGCGTGACGAACTGCTGTCGACCATGGCCTGTCACGGTGCGGTGCGTGCCAACCGGCGCCTGACCGTGCCGGAAATGAACGCGCTGCTGCGCGACATGGAAATCACCGAACGGTCTGGCCAGTGCAACCACGGCCGGCCGACCTGGGCCCGTTTTTCGCTGGCGGAGATCGACCGCTGGTTCCTGCGCGGACGTTGAGGGGAGCATCGATGCGTTATCGGGGAATGGGCGGCCTGCTGGCCGCCTTGCTGTTGGCCGCGTGCAGTCCGGCAACACCGCCGGCGCCGAAGGTTACCGAAGATCCGGCCTATGCGGCCGCGCAGCAGCAATGGCGGGTGGCCCGCTACCAGGACCTGACCCGGCCCGATGGCTGGACGGCCTTGGTCGGCCTGCACTGGCTGCAGAACAAATCGCACTTCGTCGGCAGTGGTGCCACCAATGGCATCCGCCTGACGGTCGGCCCGGACAAGCTGGGCCTGCTGCGTCGCGAGGGCAGCCAGTGGTGGTTCACGCCCGAAGCCGGTGTGGATGTCAGCCATGATGGCCAGCCGGTGCGCGGCCGTATCCGCATCGACACCGACAAGGATCCGCAGCCAACCCTGTTGGCCTTCGACGGTGGCAAGGGCCAGCTCAGCATCATCCGGCGCGGGCCGCGCGATGCGCTGCGGGTCAAGCATGCCGATGCGCCGGCGCGCCGTGATTTCGCCGGGTTGGAGTACTGGCCGGGTGGCCCGGACTGGCAGGTGCAGGCACGTTTCATCCCGCATCCGGCGGGCAAGACCCTGCCCATTGTCGACATCACCGGCCTGACCACCGAGATGCCCAATGCGGGTGCGGTCGAATTCGAACGCGACGGCCGCACATGGCGGCTGGAGGCGATCGGAGCCACCGGGCAGCCGCTGTTCCTGATCTTTGCCGACCGCACCAGTGGCCGCGGCAGTTATCCGGCCGGGCGCTACCTGGATACCGATGCGCCGGCAGCCGACGGCACGCTACGCATCGATTTCAATCATGCCTACAACCCGCCGTGTGCATTCACCGCCTATGCCACGTGCCCGCTGGCGCCGCCGGAAAACCGGCTGGACCTGCGCATGGAAGCGGGCGAGAAGGCCTACCACCTGTCTGAAGGAGAGGGCTGAGATGCCGTTGAAGGGACTGTTCCGTGCAACGCTGCTGATGGCAGCGTTTGCAATCGCACCGCTGGCACCGGCGCGCAATGCACCGGCCACCGACGCCGCTGCCACGGCGGCGGCCAAGCCGCCGGTGCCGCTGCTGTGGAAGGTGACCGGCCCGGGTGATTCACGCGTATACCTGCTTGGATCATTCCATCTGTTGAAACCGCAGGACTACCCGCTGTCGCCCGATGTCGAGCAGGCCTTCGAGGCCTCGCAGCGGGTCGTGTTCGAACTGTCGCCGGAAGACATGCAGTCGCCGCAGCTGGCCAGCCGCATGGTGCAGGCTGCAGTGCGCACCGATGGCAGCGAGCTCAAGCGCGATCTTGACGCGGCCACCTGGCAGAAGCTGCAGGCGTTCGCATCCGAGAACAAGCTACCGTTGGCACAGATGCAGGGCATGAAGCCCTGGTTCGTCGGCCTGAGCATTTCGGTCGGGCAGATGCAGAAGATGGGCCTGGACCCGGCGTTGGGCCTGGACCGTCATTTCATGGAGCGCGCGCAGAAGACCGGCCGCAGGACCGCTGGGTTGGAAGACATCGATACCCAGATCGGCATGCTCGACGGCATGACCGTGCAGGAGCAGCGACAGATGCTGTCCGAGGCGCTGGATCAGGCGGGCAAGGGCGATGAGCAGGCGCGCCAGCTGCATGATGCCTGGCGGCGAGGCGATGAGCGCGTGTTGTGGACGAAGATGGCCGCGGAAATGCGCCAGCAGTATCCGCAGCTTTACCAGCGCATCAACACCGGGCGCAACGATGCGTGGATACCGAAGCTGCTGCCGTACCTGCAGGCTGGGCAGGGTGGCACGCTGGTGGTGGTCGGTACGCTGCACCTTCTGGGCGGTGACGGCGTGGTCGAGAAGCTGAAGGCGAAGGGCTACAAGGTCGAACGCGTATGCACGGGGTGCAAAGCTAAACGTTGATGCTCCCCCGGGGCACAAAACAAAGCGGCGCGCCATTGGGCGCGCCGTTTTCGTATCCGCCGGTACATCGGCTCAGCGGCGGGTCTTGCCGCCGGTGCCGGTACCGGGTTCGTTGGGCTTGTTGCCGGTACCGGTGCCGGTACCCGTGCCACCCGGTCGCGGACCACCGAAACCGGTGCCCATGCTGCGCTGGAATTCCTGCCACAGCTCCAGGTTGCGCTCGGTCAACTGGTTCATCATCGCCCACGGGGTCTGGCCCAGCAGGTTGCCCATCTGCTGGCGGAACTGCTGCTGCTGGTCGAGGAAGACCTGCATGCTGCGCTCCAGGTAGTTGCCCATGAAGCCCTGCAGGGAATCGCCGTAGAAGCGGATCAGCTGGCTCAGCAGCTGGGTGGACAGCATCGGTTCGCCGTCCTGTTCCTGGTCGGCGATGATCTGCAGCAGGACCGAACGGGTGAGGTCGTCGCCGCTCTTGGCGTCACGGACTTCGAAGTCTTCACCGTCCAGGATCAGCTGGCGCACGTCCTCGATGGTGATGTAGCTGGAGATCTCGGTGTCGTAGAGACGGCGGTTCGGATACTTCTTGATGATGCGGGTCGCAGCCATTGAAGCGGTCACTCGTCACAGTAGATGCGAAGCATGGCGCAGTGCAGCAGCCGTTGCAACCGCCTCAGCCCCCGCCAGGCTTGGCTTTCACAGGGGATCATGTTGCGCAACAAGGGTTTGCGTGCTGCGCAGCATGACCATTGGCAGGGGCGGCGGGTGTGCGCCGCCGCGGCCGCCGGCGCGGCTTACCAACCCATATGGTGGCCGCCATTGATGTCCAGGTTGCTGCCGGTGATCCACGAGGCTTCCTCCGCCACCAGGAAGGACACGCCGTAAGCGATTTCCTCCGGCTTGCCGAGGCGCCCGGTGGGAATGTCGGCGACGATCTTGGCGCGCACTTCTTCCGGCACCGCCATCACCATGTCGGTCGCGACGTAGCCGGGCGAAATGGTGTTGACGGTAATGCCGAAGCCGGCGTTCTCGCGCGCCAGCGAGATGGTGAAGCCGTGCATGCCGGCCTTGGCCGCCGCGTAGTTGGCCTGGCCGTACTGGCCCTTCAGGCCGTTGATCGAGCTGATCTGGATGACCCGGCCCCAGCCGCGGCGGCGCATGCCCTCGATGACCGGGCGGGTGACGTTGAACACCGAATTGAGGTTGGTGTTGATCACATCGTGCCACTGGTCCGCGCGCATGCGATGGAACGTGGTGTCGCGGGTGATGCCCGCGTTGTTGACCAGGATCTCGACCGGGCCCAGCTCGGCCTCGACGGCGCGCACCAGCGCTTCGGCGCTGCCTGGATCGGAGACATCGCCCGGGAAGATCGACACGCTGTAGCCGCGTTCGGTCATTGCCTGCTGCCAGGCGCGGGCCTTGGCCTCGTCGCGGTAGTTGGTGGCGACCCGGTGGCCCTGGTCGGCCAGGCGTTGGCAGATGGCGGTGCCGATGCCGCCGGTTCCGCCGGTGACCAGTGCGACGCGAGATGTCATGGAGTGTTGTCCGGGTGTCGGGTGGGGGAAGGGGGATTCTGCAACATCGGCGCGGAAAGTGCGCCGGCTGGCAACAGGATGTCGGTCCGCGGCAGTCGTGCCGGGTCGAAGGCCTGCCGAGCGGTGGCCAGCAGCGTATCCAGGTCGTGCGCAGGTTCCAGCGCCCCAGGTGCCTGGCCGAGCAGCTTCCAGAGCTGGCGCAGCACGGGCAGCGGGTGCGAACTGTCCACCGGCAGCGCCGCCAGCGACTTGGACAGTTTGTGGCCCGGCGCATCCAGCAGCAGCGGCAGGTGCCAGTAGCGCGGCACCGCCAGCCCCAATGCCTGCTGCAGCAGGATCTGCCGCGCGGTGGAGTCGAGCAGGTCGGCGCCGCGCACCACTTCGGTCACTCCTTGCGCGGCGTCATCGACCACCACCGCCAACTGGTAGGCCCAGCAGCCATCGGCGCGGCGCAGCACGAAGTCGCCGACTTCGGCGTGCACGTCCTGCTGCTGCGGTCCACGCAGGCCATCGTCGAAGTGCACGATGCTGCCCGGTGGCACGCGGAAGCGGACGGCAGGGTCCGGTCGAGGTTGCCGGGCGACGCAACGATGGTGGATGCCGCCGTTGGCGGCCAGGTCGCTGCGGCTGCAGTGGCAGACAAAGGCCTGGTCGCTGGCCAGCAGCACGTCCAGCGCGGCTTGGTAGGCCTCGCCGCGGGTGCTCTGCCAGAGGATCGGGCCATCGTGGACCAGGCCGAACGCGGCCAGCGCCCGCAGCTGTGACTCGGCGGCGCCGGGCACGGTGCGTGGTGGATCGACGTCTTCGATGCGCAGCCGCCACAGGCCGCCGTTATGTCGCGCGAGCAGCCAGCTGCCGAAGGCGGCGAGCAGGGATCCGGGATGGAGCAGGCCGGTCGGCGAGGGCGCGAAACGACCGCAGGGAATGGGGGAGGTCATGCTGGCTGAATCGTCGGTCAGGTTGGCGCTTGAATTCAAGCTGACCACACCGCAAATTGACCGGTATCGACCCCTTCCGAGCCGGATTTTCCCATGTTTACCCGCATTGCCCTGTTCCTGGCGACCAACTTCGCGGTCCTGATTCTCGCCAGCATCGTGATGTCGTTGCTCGGGGTCAATCCAAGCCAGATGAGCGGCCTGCTGGTCATGGCCGCGATCTTCGGCTTCGGTGGCTCCTTCATCTCGCTGCTGCTCTCCAAGTGGATGGCCAAGCGCTCCACCGGTGCGGTGGTGATCACCGAGCCGCGCAACCAGACCGAGCGCTGGCTGCTGGCCACCGTCGAGCGCCAGGCCAAGGCGGCCGGTATCGGCATGCCCGAAGTAGCGGTGTACGAAGGCCCGGAGATCAACGCCTTCGCCACTGGCGCCAACCGCAACAACGCGCTGGTGGCGGTGTCCACCGGCCTGCTGCACAACATGAGCGAAGACGAGGCCGAAGCGGTGCTGGGCCACGAGATCGCCCACGTCGCCAACGGTGACATGATCACCATGGCGCTGCTGCAGGGCGTGCTGAACACCTTCGTGATCGTGCTGGCCCGCGTGGTCGGCGGCATTATCGACAGCGCGCTGTCGGGCAACCGCGAAGGCGGCGGCCGTGGCTTCGCCTATTACATCATCGTGTTCGTGCTGGAGATGGTGTTCGGCCTGTTCGCCACCATGATCTCGATGTGGTTCTCGCGCCACCGCGAGTTCCGCGCCGACGCCGGCGGTGCCTCGCTGGCCGGCCGCCAGAAGATGATCGCCGCGCTGGAGCGCCTGCAGCTCAACCACGGCCAGAGCACGCTGCCGACCCAGATTGCCGCTTTCGGTATTGCCGGTTCGACGGCGAAGAAGCTGTTCATGAGCCATCCGCCGCTGGAAGAGCGCATCGCCGCGCTGCGGGCGTCTACGGTGGCGTGAGCTTTCACTTGTAAAGCAGTGCAGGAACGCCTGGCCTCGCGCCGGGCGTTTTTGTTTTGCGCGCGCACGCATTGGTGGCGCCAGGCGATGCCTAGGATCATTTCCGCGACCGCGGAGGGGTGTCACTTTCTTTGCGCGCAAAGAAAGTAACCAAAGAAACGCTCCGCCGGTCGCGAGCCGTCGCTACGCGCCGGTACCCTGCGCTTCTCGGTGAATCAGGGGGCGGCGCCGAACTCGCTGCGCTCAAACACCGGCGCCTCTCCGCCCCTGATTCCCCTGCGATGCTCGGCTCGCTCAAGGCGGACTGGAAGTCAAGTTCAACGGCAAAAGCATCCACGCGTGACGTGGATCTACTGGGTGCAGCTGTGGCATTTGACCTTGGGACCCGCCTTGAGCGAGCCGAGCACCGCAGGTCCGGCGAGGGCGAAGAGGTGCGGGTGTCTGAGCGCAGCGAGTTCCCGCACCGTCCCTCGGCGGGCCGAGGAGCGCAGGGTACCGATGCGCAGCATCGGCTCGCGCCCTGGCGGCGTGTTTCTTTGGTTACTTTCTTTGCACGAGCAAAGAAAGTGACAAGCACGATCACTGCGGATACGAAAACGGCACCTTCGCAGGTGCCGTCTCCATGAACCGCTTTACGCGAAACCTCAGAACTTCGCGTCGAACTCCGCCGCGTAGCCAGTGTTCACCAGCACCTTCTGCAGCGACTCGGCCACCTTCAGGTTGCCGGCAACGATCTGGTGGGTCTCCGGGCCACGGTTGTCCATCCGGCCCAGGGTCGCGCCCTTGAAGTCGCAGACCTTGCCACCCGCCTCGCGGACCAGCAGCAGGCCGGCAGCGATGTCCCACGCCTTCACGCCGGCTTCGAAATAGGCGTCGGCGCGGCCGCAGGCCACGTAGGCCAGGTCCAGCGCGGCCGAACCGGTGCGGCGGATGTCCTCAGCCTGGACCAGCAGGGTGTCGACCGACTTCAGCTGCGCGCTGGCGCGGCTGCGTTCGCGCGGGGCGAAGCCGGTGTGGATCATCGTGCCTTCCAGATCCTTGCGGTCGGCCACGCGGATGCGGCGGTCGTTCAGCACGGCGCCGGCGCCACGGCTGGCGGTGAACAGTTCATTGCGCAGCGGATCGAAGATGACGGCATCGGTCGGCTCGCCGTTCTCGACCAGGGCGATCGACACGCAGTAGTGCGGCACGCCGCGCAGGTAGTTGCTGGTGCCATCCAGCGGGTCGATGACCCACATCTGGCGGCGCTCGCCCTGCACGCCACCTTCTTCACCGAAGATGCCGTAATCCGGGTAGGCGCGCTTGAGTTCCTTGACGATGACCTTTTCCGCGTCCGCATCCACTTCGCTGGCGTAGTCCATCCGGCCCTTCTGCACCACGTTCAGTGCCTCGAGCTTGTTGATGTTGCGCAACAGGACGTTGCCGGCGAGGCGGGCGGCCTTGACCATGACGGTGACGGCGGGTTTCTGCATGGCGTGGGCTCCCGGAAAGGCAGAAGAGATGGACTGGCGGGGGAAAAGAGCGGGTCCGGCGCAGTGGCCGGCCGCACAGTTTACCATTGGTCATCGTCCAGCTCGACCTTTTCCCTGTTCATGTCCCAGTTTCCCGCCGCCACCCGCCTCCGATTCGTCCTGGTCGGTACCCAGCACCCCGGCAACATGGGGGCTGCCGCCCGCGCCCTGAAGACCATGGGCCTGGCCCGCCTGGTGCTGGTCGCCCCCGAAAAGCCGCTGGACGAGGAGGCCTTCCGCCGCTCGGCCGGTGCCGAAGACGTGCTGGGGGACGCTCCGGTGGTGGCCACCCTGGCCGAGGCCGTGGCTGACTGCCGCCTGGTACTGGGTTGCACGGCCCGTGCCCGCCGCGTCCAGCTGGAGGAATACCTGCCGGCCGACGCTGCCGCCCGTGCGGTGGCCAAGGCGAGCGAAGGTGCCGAGGTCGCACTGGTATTCGGCCGCGAGCGCACCGGCCTGACCAATGAGGAGCTGCAGCTCTGCCACGCCGCAGTGCACATCCCGTCAGACCCGGAGTTCAGCTCGCTCAACCTGGCCGCCGCCGTGCAGGTGCTGGCGTACGAAACGCGCATGCAGCTGCTGGGCGCGCAGCCGGCCGCCGACGCCGAGCCGGGCTTCCGCGAACAGGCCGCCAGCCATGAGCAGATGGAGAGCTTCTTCGCCCAGCTCGGCGACACCCTGGGCGAGATCGATTTCCACAAGGGCCGCGCGCCGGAATCGGCGATGCGCAAGCTGCGCCGCCTGTTCCTGCGCAGCGAGCCGAGCGAGCAGGAAGTGCGCCTGTTGCGCGGCATCCTCGCCGACACCCAGCGCATGGCGCGTCTGGCCCAGGCCGGCAGCAAGGACAGCTGACGACGTTCTCATTTTTTCGGGTAGTCTGTCTGGATACCCAGGGGGGGATGACGTCTGTGTCGGGTCTGCGAAAGGCAATGCAGGGGGGACTGCTGAGCCTGGCCATGGTCCTGCTGGCCGGAGCCGTGCATGCAGCACCGGATCCGGTGCTGGTGCTGGGCCGGATCAGCGATGACCCCCGGGCTCACTACGAGCAGCTGCAACCCCTGCTGGACTACGTGGTGGCGCGCATGCATGACGTCGGCATCCAGGAGGGGCGGGTACTGATGGCCCGCGACCCGCAGCAGATGGCCAGCTATCTGCGGCGGGGACGGGTCGACTGGGTCACGGAAACCTCCGGTACGGCGGTGGCACTGGGCCAGCGCAGTGGTGCGCGGCCGCTGCTGTTGACCGAGCGCAACGGGGTGCGCGAATACCAGACGGTGTTCTTCGTGCGCAGCGACAGTCCCATCCAGCGGGTGCAGGATCTGCGCGGCCATCGCCTGGCCCTGCAGAACACGGCATCCACCAGCGCCTACCTGGTACCAGTGATGACCCTGCTGGACCATGGCCTGTCGCCGCAGATCCTGGCCGGGGTCTGGGACGTGCCAGGGCGTGACAGCGTGGGGTATGTGTTCGCGCGCAGCGAGTTGAACATCGCGACGTACGTGCACAAGGGGATGGCGGATGTGGGGGCGGTGAGCAGCGTGGACTGGAACGACGAGCGGCGGGTGCCGGCTGCATTCCGGCGCGATTTCCGCGAACTGCTGCGCACCGAACCCTATCCGCGTGCGGTGGAGATGGTCCGCGCCGACCTCGATGCCCGGGTGCGCGACCGCCTGCAGGAAGTCCTGCTGCAGGCAGCCAGCGACCCGCAGGCACAGGGCGCGTTGCATCGGTTTTTTGGCACTTCCGGTTTCCACCGTGTCGATGCGCATGCGCAGCAGCGGTTGGATGAATTGAAACAAGGATTGACGCGCGTGCGGATGGAAGTGGAATGAAGTGGCTCGGCTCGGGGATGCAGGCCCGGTTCCTGCTGGCGATGGGCGGAGCGATGGTCGTGGTGGTCGCCATCCTGGCGGTGCTGCTGGGGCGCCAGACGGCGATGCAGAGCGAGGTGCGCACCCTCAGCGGTGGCGTCATCCATGAATTGTTCGACCGCAGCGTGCGCAGCCGCGGCGAGGCGATGGCACGCGAGTTGTCCGATGCGCTGGCCAACCCGCTGTATTACCGCGACCTGGACCAGGTCGGCGTGCTGGTGCGCAGCACGGCGCGACAGCCGGTGGTGCGCTATGTACTGGTGTTCGACGAGCGCGGCCGGCTGGTGCACGACGGCTCGGTCGAGGTCCCGGGATTCGGCCAGCCGATGGCCGATCCCCTGGCACCCAAGGCTGCGGCGGCGCAGACCTTGCTGGTGCAGGAATCGCCGAAGGTGCTGGACAACACGATGCCGATCATGGTTGGCAACCAGCGCATCGGCGGCGTCCGCGTCGGCATGGCGCTGGACGAAGTGCAGCAACGCGAACAGGCGGCCAACGCCACCCTTGGCGAGCGCCTGCAACTGGTCGGCAGCCGCCACCTGGGTTGGTTGCTGCTGATGCTGGGGTTGCTGGTGGTGATCGGCGTGGTGGTGATCCTGTACGTGCAGCGCACCCTGGTCGCGCCGATCCGTGATCTTGCCGTCGCTGCCCGTCGCATCGAGGCCGGTGACTACCAGACGCCCCTGGCCGAGAACACCCGTGACGACGAAGTGGGTGAGCTGGTGCGCGGCTTCGCCCGCATGCGTGATGCGATCGCCCGCCATGACCGCGAAGTGCGGCGCATGGCCTATACCGACGCGCTGACCGGGCTGACCAACCGGCTGGCATTCCGCGAGGCGCTTGATCATCGGTTGATGGCTGCCCGTGCCGCCAATCACCGGTTGGGGCTGCTGTTCGCCGATATCGACGACTTCAAGCGGGTCAATGACACCCTTGGCCATGAAGCCGGCGATGAGGCATTGCTGCAGTTCGCCCAGCGTATCGGCCGCGCGGTCACCGAGGCCGGGGGCGATGAGGCCCTGCTGGCGCGCTTCGGCGGCGACGAGTTCGTGATCCTGGTGGGCGACGGTGATGTGGCCGCCAACGCGCGGGTGCTGGCCGAAGTGCTGGTGCGCGAGCTGGGCAAGCCGCTGGTGGTGCAGGGTAGGGAACTGTTCCTGGGTACCTCGATCGGCGTGACCCTGTTCCCCGACGATGCGGCCGATGCGACCACCCTGTTGAAGAACGGCGACATCGCCATGTACCAGGCGAAGATGGCCGGCAAGAACTGCTATCGCTATTACAGCCGGGCGATGGACCATGCGGTCGAGCGTCGCGTGCATATGGAACAGGAGCTGCGCGGTGCCTGGGAGCGCGGCGAACTGCGCCTGGCCTACCAGCCGATCTTCCGCATGCGCGACCGCCGCATGGTCGGCGTCGAAGTTCTACTGCGCTGGCAGCATCCGACACTGGGCACGATCCCGCCCTCGGTGTTCATCGAAGTGGCCGAGCAGAGTGGGCTGATCGAGATCATCGGCCCGAAGGTGCTGCGCGCGGCCTGCATGGAAGCCTCGCAGTGGCCGCGCGGGGCGGCCGGGGACGACCTGTTCGTGTCGGTGAACGTGTCGCCACGGCAGTTGCGCGGCGGTGAACTGCCGGCGCTGGTCGCGCAGTGCCTGCATGAGTCCGGGCTGCCGGCGTCGCGCCTGCACCTGGAGCTGACCGAAACCGCCGTGATCGGCGACGAGATGGTTGCCGCGCAGCTGCTGGACAAGCTGCACCGCACCGGTGTGAAGGTCTGGCTGGATGATTTCGGGACCGGCTTCTCCGGGCTCAGTCATCTGCGCCAGGTGCCCGTGGACGGCGTGAAGATCGACAAGAGCTTCGTGGCCGACATGCAGCGTGATCCCGACGACCTCGCGCTGACCACAGCGATCATCGCCATGGCCCACGCGCTGGGCATCACCGTGGTGGCCGAAGGCATCGAGCAGCAGGCGCAGTTCGAGCTGCTGGCGCAGCGCGGCTGCGACCTTGGCCAGGGCTACTGGCTGAGCCATCCGGTGACCGCCACCGAAGTGGTTCGGATGATCGAATCGGGCGTCTGACCCCAAAAAAGGGGACGGAGGGAATTAAGTCGCAAATGCATAAGCGACTTAATTCCCTCCGTCCCCTTTTTTGTTACACCGGGCGCTTGCTCGGGTCGCCGGGCAGTTCGCGCACCAGTTTCGGGATCAGATAACCGGACAGGCGTGCGGTCAGGCCGGCAATCAGCGCCTTGGCCTGGGCATCGTCCACTTCGAAGTGGGCCACGCCCTCGACCCGGTCCAGCTGATGCAGGTAGTAGGGCAGTACGCCGGCGGCGAAGCTGCGCTCGCTCAGGTCCTGCAGGGCCTGCACGCTGTCGTTGACCCCGCGCAGCAACACCGCCTGGTTCAGCAGCTGGGCGCCGATGCCGCGCAGGCGGGCCATCGCCGCGTCCACGCTGGCGTCGAATTCATTGGCGTGATTGGCGTGGACCACGATCGCCAGCGGCCACGGCAGGCTGCCCAGCCAGGAGACCAGTTCATCGTCCACGCGCTCGGGCAGCACGATCGGCAGCCGGGTATGGATGCGCAGGCGGCGGATATGCGGGATCGCGCGCAGGGCGTCGGTCAGCTCGACCAGCTTGTGCGTGGCCAGCGACAGCGGGTCACCGCCGGACAGGATCACCTCGTCGATGTCCGGGTCGGCGGCGATGGCGGCTACGGCTTCCTGCCAGCCACCCTTGGCGGCGTTCTCCGCGCCATAGTCGAAGTGGCGGCGGAAGCAGTAGCGGCAGTTGATCGCACAGCTGCCCGTCGCCACCAGCAGGGCGCGGCCACGGTACTTCTGGATGACGCCGGTGGCCTTCTTGGCCGCACCATCACCCACCGCATCGAAGCTGAACCCGGGCGCCGGGCGCATTTCCTCGTCGATCGGCAGCACCTGGCGCAGCAGCGGATCGGCCGGATCGCCCTTGCGCATGCGGGCCACGAACCCCTCCGGCACGCGCAGCGCGAACTGGGCCATGGCCGCTTCGGAGACGCCCAGTGCCGCCGGGTCCAGCTGCAGCCGGGCCAGCAGCGCCTGCGGGTCGCGCAGTGCCTGGCGCCAGAGCTGCTGCCAGCGCGCGGGCGCGCCTGGCGACTGGGGCCGGGGGAAGGCGGAAAGCTGCATGGAGAGGGGCCTGCGGTTATCATGGGGGCAGAAAACAGTCGCCCACCGGCATCCGGTGGGCTTTCCATTCTAACGGCTCGCCGCACCCGCGGCGTTTTTGCCACTCAGGAGTTTACGCATGGCCAGCTACGGCATGAACGACGTCAAGAACGGGATGAAGATCCTGGTCAACAACCAACCGGCCGTCATCATCGACACCGAATACGTCAAGCCGGGCAAGGGCCAGGCCTTCACCCGCGTGAAGTACCGCCTGATCAAGGACGGCCGTACCCAGGAAGTGACCATGAAGTCGACCGACTCGCTGGATGCAGCCGACGTCGTCGATACCGACATGAACTTCATGTACAGCGACGGCGAGTACTGGCACTTCATGGACCCGGAATCCTTCGAGCAGGTCCAGGCCACCAAGGCCGGCATGGGCGGCGCCGAGAAGTGGCTGAAGGGCGAGGAGTCCTGCGTGGTCACTCTGTGGAACGGTGAGCCGATCTTCGTGCAGCCGCCGAACTTCGTCGAGCTGAAGATCACCGAAACCGATCCGGGCGTCCGTGGCGACACCTCGGGCGGCGGCGGCAAGCCGGCCACCCTGGAAACCGGCGCCGTGGTCCGCGTGCCGCTGTTCGTGAACCAGGACGAAGTGATCCGCGTCGACACCCGTTCGGGCGAATACTCCGCACGCGTCAAGTAATCCGGCGCAGCCGGATTACGGTAGTGCCGGCCGCTGGCCGGATACGCGCCATCGCGTTCGCGCTGGCGCTCCCATGATCTGCTTCGGCAGATCATGGGCTCCGCTTCACGGGTCTCCAGACCCCGCCGCTTCGCGGCAGCCCCTGACTCAGGGGCGTGTCCCCCAGAAGTATCTCGCCGCCCCCCAGCCAGTGAGCCCGCATGAGCGATAGCCCGCACCTCCCCGAAGCCTGCGACCTGCTCATCGAAGCCGGTTACGTCGTTCCGATCGAGCCGCATGCGGTGGTGCTGGAAGACCATGCCGTTGCCGTGCGTGGCAGCGAGATCGTGGCCATCCTGCCGCGTGCCGAGGCGCGCGCACGGTTCCGCGCCACCCAGGTGGTCAGCCGCCCCGAGGCGGCGCTGATGCCGGGCCTGGTCAATGCGCACACGCACAACCCGATGACCCTGCTGCGCGGCGTCGCCGACGACCTGCCGCTGATGACCTGGCTGCAGCAGCACATCTGGCCGGTGGAAGCGGCGGTGATCGGCCCCGAATTCGTCGCCGACGGCACCACCCTGGCCATCGCCGAGATGCTGCGCGGCGGCACCACCTGCGCCAACGAGAACTACTTCTTCGGCGATGTGCAGGCCGCCGTCTACAAGAAGCATGGTTTCCGCGCGCTGGTCGGCGCGGTCATCATCGATTTCCCCACCGCCTGGGCCAAGACCGACGACGAGTACTTCGCCAAGGCCGGTGAACTGCATGACCAGTGGCGCACCGATCCGCTGATCGGCACCGCGTTCGCGCCGCATGCGCCGTATACGGTCAACGATGCCAACTTCGAGCGGGTGCGGATGCTGTCCGACCAGCTCGACATGCAGGTGCACCTGCACACCCACGAGACCGCGCAGGAGATCAACGATTCGATCAAGCTGCACGGCCAGCGCCCGCTGGCGCGGCTGGATCGCCTCGGCCTGGTCAACGACCGCCTGATCGCGGTGCACATGACCCAGCTGACCGATGCGGAAATCCACCTGTGCGCCGAGCGTGGCGTCAGCGTGGTGCATTGCCCGGAATCGAACCTGAAGCTCGCCTCCGGTTTCTGCCCGGCCTGCGCCCTGCAGCGCGCCGGCGTGAACCTGGCGATCGGCACCGATGGCTGCGCCAGCAACAACGACCTGGACATGTTCAGCGAGAACCGCACCGCGGCGATCCTGGCCAAGGCCGTGGCCGATGACGCCACCGCGCTGGACGCGGCGACCACGCTGCGCGCGTCCACCCTGGGCGGTGCCCGCGCGCTGGGCTTCGGCGAGCGCATCGGTTCGATCGAAGTCGGCAAGCAGGCCGACCTGGTCTGCGTCGACCTGTCCGCACTGGAAACCCAGCCGCTGCACAACGTGCTGTCGCAGCTGGTGTACGCCACCGGCCGCCAGCAGGTCAGCGACGTCTGGATCGCCGGCAAGCCGAAGCTGGTGCAGCGCGAGCTGGTCGGCATGGACCTGCCGGGCATCATCGCCAACGCGCGCCAGTGGCGCGAGCGCATCCGTCATATCCGCGCCTGAACCCCGGCGCCGCAAGGACTCCCTCATGACTGCCCCCCACGCTTCCTCCAATTTCGATCAGGCCGAGCTGGACAAGTTCGCCGCGCTGGCCAACCGCTGGTGGGACGCTGACGGCCCGCAGAAGCCGCTGCATGCGCTGAACCCGGTGCGCCTGAAATACGTGGCCGACCGCGTTCCGCTGCGCGGCGCACGCGTACTCGACATCGGTTGCGGTGGCGGCCTGTTGAGCGAAGCGCTGGCCCAGGCCGGCGCCGACGTCACCGCCATCGACCTGGCCCCGGAGCTGGTCAAGGTCGCGCGCCTGCATGCGCTGGAAAGCGGCGCCAAGGTCGATTACCGGGTGCAGGCCGCCGAGGACCTGGCCGCCGAGCAGCCGGGCAGCTTCGATGTGGTGACCTGCATGGAAATGCTGGAGCACGTGCCAGACCCGGGCGCGATCATCGAGGCCTGCAAGCGCCTGCTGAAGCCGGGCGGCCACCTGTTCCTGTCGACCATCAACCGCACCGCTGCCGCCTTCGCAGTGGCGATTGTCGGTGCCGAGTACGTGGCGCGGCTGCTGCCCAAGGGCACGCACCACTACCAGGAATTCATCAAGCCGGCCGAGCTGGCGCGCTGGCTGCGCGAGGCCGACATGCAGCTGGTGGACGTCAGCGGCATGGCCTACGAGCCGTGGCGCAACCACGCCCGCCTGAGCAGCCGCACCGACATCAACTACCTGGCCTACGCGGTCAAGCCGGCATGACCTCCGCCCGCTTCCCGCGTGCGGTGCTGTTCGACCTGGATGGCACGTTGCTGGACAGCGCGCCGGACTTCGTCGCCACCTGCAACGCGATGCTGGCCGAACGTGGTCGTGCACCCATCGATCCGGCCGCACTGCGCCCGGTGGTGTCGAAGGGCTCGCGGGCGATGGTCTCGGCCGCGTTCCCGGACCTGGATGCCGCTGCGCGCGATGCACTGATCCCGGAATTCCTGCAGCGCTATGAAGCGTTGATCGGCCAGCACGCAGTGCTGTTCGACGGCGTGGCCGGCATGCTCGCCGCGCTGGATGAGGCCGGTACGGTGTGGGGCATCGTCACCAACAAACCCGAGTACCTGGCGCGCCTGATCCTGCCGCAGCATGGCTGGCAGCAGCGCTGTGCGGTGCTGGTCGGCGGTGACAGCCTGGCCGAACGCAAGCCGCACCCGCTGCCGCTGCTGCACGCTGCGCAGGCCATTGGCATTGCCGCCGAAGACTGCGTGTACGTGGGTGACGACGAGCGCGACATCATCGCCGCACGCGCTGCCGCCATGCCGTCGGTGGCGGCGCTGTGGGGCTACCGCCTGCACAGCGACGACCCGCTGGCCTGGCAGGCCGACGTGCTGGTCGAGAACGCCGAACTTCTGCAACTGGCCAGTCTCTGGCCGACCCGGCCGGCAGCCCCGGCCCAGCCGTAAGGAATCACGTAGTGAGCAGTACCGCGCTGGACAGTTTCCTCGACAAGTGGCGCAGCCGTTGGCCGGAATGGTCGGTGGCCGCCCCGTTCGTGGCCGAATCGCAACGCGAGCTTGCCGTGGCGTGGTTCGCGCTGCTGCAGGAGTTCGACGACATGCTCAATACCGGCGGCGATCCGCTGCCGGCCGATGCCAAGCTGGCATGGTGGGGCGAGGAACTGCGCAGCTGGGCCGGGCATCGTTCGCGCCATCCACTGGGCCGTCTGCTGGAGCCGGTGCGTGCGCCGTGGGCGCAGTTGGCCGAGGCGCTGCCGGATCTGGTTGAAGCACGCACCGTCGCGCTGGACGCCGCCAGTGCCGAGCGTGCGCTGGCCAACTACGCTGAAGCCGTGGCTGCGGTCGAGGCGGCCTTGTTCGCGGACAAGCCGCGCACCGGTGCCGGTCGTGCGGTGCAGCTGCAGACCCTGGCCCAGCGCCTGCAGGATGCCGGCGTGGCCGGTGTGCCGCGCAGCCTGCTGGACGGTGATGCCAGTACGGCTGCACAGCGCTGGGCGCAGCACCTGTTGAAGGGCTGGGGCACGCGCGTGCCCGGCCCGCGACCGCGCCGTGTGTGGTCCAGCCTGGCGCGCGCCCGCGTTGCCGCGCAGGCCGCAGGCAAGCCGATTGAAGCGACCCCGGTGCGCACCTTGTTGCGCGTGTGGTGGGCTGCGCGCGGTTGATCGATCTTCGCTGTTGACTGCTTCTGGTGGGTGCGGGCCTTGGTCCGCACGCTCTGTGAGGTTGTGCGACCAAGGTTGGCACCCACCAAAGCGCATTGCGCGCGTTACTTGCGTTCCAGTACCAGCAGCGGATCGATACGGGTATCGAACCAGTTCATGCCCCAGTGCAGGTGCGGGCCGGTGGCACGGCCGGTGGCGCCGACCGCGGCGATCACCTGGCCTTGTTCCACACGGTCGCCAACTTTTACGTCGATGCGCGACAGGTGCAGGAAGTTGGAACTGACCCCGAAACCGTGGTCGAGCAGCAGCGTACCGCCGGTCAGGTACAGGTCCGGCCCGGCGAAGGTGACGATGCCGGCGGCCGGTGCCTTCACCGGCGTGCCGGTCGGTACCGCGATGTCCATGCCGGAATGACCGGCACCGGGCTGCCCGTTGTACACGCGCGCATTGCCGAAGCGACCGCTGATGCGGCCCTGCACCGGCCAGATGAAGGTCTGGGTGAAGTCGGTGCGGTCGTCATCGCGGGCACGCGCGGCGGTCACCTGCGCCTGTTCGCGCTTGATCCGCTCGGCAATCGCCGGCGGCGGGTTGACCGTCTTCGGCGGCACGCCGTTGACCCGCTCGGTGGGCCAGTCGCGCGGCGTCACCACAATGGTCGCGGTCTCGCTGCCACCATCGGGGCGCTGCACCTGCACGCGCAATGGTCCCTTCTCGTCGCGGCCGATGCCGAACACCACGCTGCCGTAGCCGCTCACCCGCAGCTGGCGGCCGGCGTACTGCACGCGGCTGCCGGCGGGCACCTTGCCGATCACCAGTGCGCCCTGCGACGCACTGGCCGGGAACACCACGCGGCTGTCGATCAGGCTGCCGATGGCATCCTGCGCGTGAGCCGACGGTACGCTGAGCAGGGGCGCCGCCAGCAGCAGCGCCCCGGTAAATAGGGCCGCGCGCATCAGCGGTCGTAGGTCATGCGCTGGCCGGCGGGTTCGCCCACCAGTTTGCTGCCATCCCACACCAGCTGGCCGTTGACCCAGGTGGAGGCCACGCGCGAACGGAAGGTCGTGCCTTCGAACGGCGACCAGCCGCACTTGGACAGCACGTCCTCGCGCTTGACGGTGAACGGCACGTCTTCCACAAGCACCATGTCGGCGAAGTAGCCTTCGCGCAGGAAGCCGCGTTCTTCCACGTCGAACAACTGTGCCGGCGCGTGGGCGAATTTCTGCACCACCTGTTCGCGGGTCAGCTTGCCTTCGTGCACGCGCTCCAGCGCGGCCACCAGCGCGTACTGCACCAGCGGCAGGCCCGACGGTGCCTGCGCGTACGGCTTCTGCTTCTCTTCCCAGGTGTGCGGCGCGTGGTCGGTGGCCAGCACGTCCAGCACGTCGTCGGCCAGCGCAGCGGTGATCGCCTCGCGGTCGGACACTTCCTTGATGGCCGGGTTGCACTTGATCAGGTTGCCCTTGGTCGCATAGTCCGGGCGCGCGAAGTGCAGGAAGTGCACGCAGGTCTCGGCGGTGATCTGCTTGCGGCTGCCGTCGGCGCGGATCAGCGGGCCCTTCTCGAACAGCGCCAGCTCGTCGGCGGTGGAGATGTGCAGCACATGCAGGCGGGTGCCGTGCTTGCGCGCCAGCGACATCGCCAGGCGGGTCGACTTGATGCAGGCCTCGCGCGAACGGATGTCCGGATGCATGTCCGGAGTCAGCGCATCGCCGTACCTTTCCTGGAAGGCCTTCAGGTTGGCATCGATCATCGGCGTGTCTTCGCAGTGCGTGATGATCGGGGTCGGGCATTCGCGGAAGATCGCATCCAGCGTTTCCGGGTTGTCCACCAGCATGTTGCCGGTCGAAGCACCCATGAACACCTTCACGCCCGGGGCCTTCTTCGGATCCAGGGCACGGATCGCGTCGAGGTTGTCATTGCTGGCGCCGTGGTAGAAGCCATAGTTGGCCCAGGCGCGGCCGCGCGCGAGCTCGTACTTGGCTTCCAGGATGGTCGAATCCAGCGTCGGCGGGTTGGTGTTGGGCATGTCCATGAAGCTGGTCAGGCCACCGGCCACGGCCGCGGCCGATTCGCTGGCGATGTCGCCCTTGTGGGTCAGGCCTGGTTCGCGGAAGTGCACCTGGTCATCGATCATGCCGGGCAGCAGCCAGCGTCCGGCCGCATCCACCACCTGTTCGCCGTCGCGCGGCGCCAGCCCGCTGCCGATCTGCGCGATGCGGCCGTTCTCGATGCGCAGGTCGCCGTCGAAGGTGCGGCCTTCGTTGACCATCCGGGCGTTGGTGATGAGGGTGGAGGACATGTCAGTGTTTTCCTGTGCAACGGCAAGAGGGGGCGTTGGGAGACTCGGGCACGGGGTCGAAGCCGCCGGGATGGAACGGGTGGCAGCGACCGAGCCGGCGTGCAGCCAGCCAGCTGCCGCGCAGCGGGCCGTGCCGCGAGATGGCTTCCATCGCGTATTCAGAACAGCTCGGCACGAAACGGCAGCGTGGCCCCAGCAAGGGGCTGATGAAGCGCTTGTAGAAGCGCAGCAGGGCAATGAGCAGGCGCGAGATCACCCAGTCATCTTATGCCAGTTGGCATGAAGGCCGCATTTGTGCAGGATGGGCCGTTGGTCGCATGTCGCCGATGGCCTGCGACCGGTACCAGCACCTGCGGGTGCTGGCCAGGTTCCGTACCGCGCAAGGCGGTCCGTGTTCGTCGGACTGCCTCCAAGGGCGCCTTGACTCCAGGACTGAATGGAGCAGGGTGCCGAGGTTGCTGCTGCGGGTCGGGTAGGCTATAAAGGCCCGCTTTCCCGGGCCCCGGGGAATCCAAGGAAGAGCGTTTCGTGGCTGCTAAAAAAACTGCAAAGAAGGCCGCAACGGCCGCCAAGAAAACCGCCAAGCCTGTTGTGAAGAAGTTGGCGGCAAAGCCCGTTGCCAGGAAACCGGCCAGCAAGCCGGCGACCAAGGCAGCGTCCTCGCAACCGGCGGCCAGGAAGGCCACCGCAAAGAAAACGCCGGTCAAGGCAACCAAGCCGGTGGCGAAGAAGGCTGCTGCGCCCGCCAAGGCCAAGCCTGCCGCTGCCAGCAAGAAGGCGCCGGTGGTGAAGAAGGCCGCCAGCAAGGCCGCGCCGGTGAAGAAGGCTGCCGCCAAGCCAGTGGCGAAGAAGGCAGCAACCAAGCCGGCGCCGAAGGCGGTGGTGAAGAAGGCTGCAGCCAAGCCGGTCGCCAAGCCCGCAGCAAAGAAGGTCGCTGCGGCCAAGCCGGTCGCCACGCCTGCCGCTGTAAAGAAGGTTGCCAAGAATGTTGCCGCGCCGGCCGTAAAGCCGACCCCGGCCCCAGTAGTGAAGTCCGCACCGAAGCCTGCTGCCAAGCCGGCTCCGGCCAAGCCTGTCCCGGCCAAGACCGTGGCAGTGGCAGCAGCCCAACCGGCCTCCAAGCCGGCCCCGGCCGCCGCTCCTGCCGCCTCGAAGGCCCCGCAATCCAAGAATCCCGTGCCCGTTTCGAAATCGCCTGCCAAAACCGCCGTGAAATCCGATTCCGCCCCGAAGACCGTGTCGCGCCCTGTCGGCAAGGTTGCCGTGGCCGTCGCCGCCCGCTCGGCGGCACCGGCCCCGCGCAGCAAGTACAAGGTGGTCGAGTACAAGACCGACGAGGCCACCGGCCGCCCGATCCTGCCGGCTGGCTACAAGCCGTCCTCGGAAGAGGAATACATGAGCCCGCTGCAGCAGGAGTACTTCCGCCAGCGCCTGCAGAACTGGCGCGCGGACCTGGTGGAAGAGTCCAAGCAGACCATCGAGAACCTGCGCGAGGAAGTGCGTGACATCGGCGACGAAGCCGAGCGTGCGACCCGCGAGACCGAGAACTCGCTGGAACTGCGTACCCGCGACCGCTATCGCAAGCTGATCGGCAAGATCGACAGCACCCTGAAGCGCCTGGAAGCGGGCGACTACGGTTACTGCGTCGACACCGGCGAGGAAATCGGCCTGGAGCGCCTGGAAGCGCGCCTCACCGCCGAACGCACCATCGACGCCCAGGAGCGTTGGGAGCACTTGCAGAAGCAGCAGGGCGACTGATTCCCGCTCGTTGTATGGTCATGCAGAAAACCCGGCTTCGGCTGGGTTTTTTGTTGGGGGATCGTTGGTAAGCGACCGTGGCTGGCACGGGCAGTTGTGGCCGTTGACTTGGGTCCGCCTTGTAGCGAGCCGAGCACCGCAGGGGAATCGGGGGCGAAGAGGCGCCGCTGTTTGAGCGCAGCGAGTTCGGCGCCGTCCCCTGATTCACCGAGGAGCGCAGGGCACCGGTGCGCAGCACCGGCTCGCGGATGGCGGCGCGTTTCTTTGGTTACTTTCTTTGCGCGCGCAAAGAAAGTGACAAACCCATTCATCGAGGGAAAGTGACGTGGCCAGTCAAACGCCCGGCGCCGCCGAACGCGCTCTCCGCAGGGTCACTGCAGATCACGCAAATTCAGTTTCCGCAGCGTCGGGTTCTTCCACGCGGTGATCCCGGCCACGCTCAGCACCGCAAACCCACCCAGCACCACTGCAGGCACCAGCCCCAGCAGACGGGCCATCGTGCCGGCATAGAACGCGCCCAGCTCGTTGGACGAACTGATGAAGATGCCGTTGATCGACGACACACGTCCACGCATTTCTTCCGGCGTGGCCAACTGCAGGATGGTCGAGCGGATCACCACCGAGACGCCATCGAAGGCCCCATAGAACAGCAGGATCAGCGCCGACAGCCAGAAGTGCTGCGACAGCCCGAAGCCGATCACGCACAGGCCGAACCCGCCCACCGCGAACAGCAACACGCGGCCGGCATTGCGGTGCAGCGGGTGGCGGGCCAGCCACAGGCCCACGCACACCGAACCGAGCGCCGGCATCGCGCGCAGGATGCCCAGGCCTTCGGGGCCGTGGTGCAGGATTTCGTGCAGGAAGGCCGGCAGCATCGCCACCACGCCGCCCAGCAGCACCGAGAACATGTCCAGCGCCATCGCGCCGACCATGATCCGGTTGCCGACCACGAATCGCGCGCCTTCGGCGATGCTCTTGAAGATCGGCGCGGCCGGACCGGTGTGCACCGGCTCCTCCACTTTCAGCGTGGCCAGGCAGGCCATCGCCACCAGCGCAAAGGCCGTAGCCACCGCGTAGGACAGGCCCTTGCCGCCGAAGCCGACCAGCACGCCGCCCAGCGCCGGGCCGGCCACCATGCCGGCCTGGAACACCACCGCGCCGAGGCCAGCGCCACGTGCGAACTGGTCACGGGCCAGCACGCGGGCGAACAGTGCGTTGTAGATTGGCGACAGGAAGGCGCGGACCATGCCGGTCAGGGCGATGGCCGCATAGATCGGCCACACGCCCTCGAACGGCAGCCAACCCGTCGCAACGCCGGTCAGCACCAGCGCCGTGGCGATCAGCCCGGAACAGGCGACCATGCCCAGCCGACGGCGCGGCAGGTGGTCGACCAGATAGCCGGCGAACGGCGCCACGCAGAAGAACGGCAGCACCTCGGCCAGGCCGACCAGGCCCAGCGAGAACGGATTGCGGGTGACTTCGTAGATGTGCCAGCCGACGGTGACCGCCACCACCTGGTAGGACAGCATTGCGAAGATGCGGTAGGCCAGCAGCTTGGCGAAACCGGGCCGGGACAGCAGGCCCAGCGCGGTGTCTTCGGCTGTGGCAGGCTCGCTCACGACGGGTCGCGCTGCAGCTGGGCCTGCGCGGTCTCGCGGATGAAGGCCAGCATCGCCGCCACGCCGTTGCTGCGGGTGGGGGAGAGGTGACGGGCCAGGCCGATGTCCTGGATGTAGCTGGGCTCGGTGTCCAGGATTTCCTGTGCCGAGCGCCCGGAGTACACGCGCAGGGCCAGGAAGATCAGGCCGGAAACGATGGCCGAATCACTGATGGCATGGAAGCGCAGCGACTGCGCGTTGCCTTCCGGCACGATCCAGACCATCGACTGGCAGCCGAGGAGGCGGTGCTCTTCGGTCTTCCATTCGTCCGGGAAGGCGGGCAGCTTGCGGCCGAGGTCGATCAGGTACTGGTAGCGCTCGGACCAGTCGCCGAAGAAGCCGAATTCCTCGGCGATGGCGGTCTGGGCCTCGGCGGCGGTAGGTTCAAGCGGGAACGGGGAGTCGGTCACAACAGTCTCTACAGTGGGGGCGTGCCGGCGGGCCGGCCACGGGGCAGGGCAGGTCAGCCGCGCTTGCGCGACCAGCGCACGCCCTGCGGGGTGTCTTCCAGCACGATGCCTTCGGCGGCCAGCTGGTCGCGGATGGCATCGGAACGCGCGAAATCACGCGCTTTCTTGGCCGCAGCACGCTCGTCGATCAGGCCCTGGATGCGGGCATCGTCGCCGTCATCGCCCGCAGCGGTACCGAACCACTGCGCCGGATCGGCCTGCAGCAGGCCCAGCGCCAGGCCGGCGCCGAGCAGCTCGCCCTTCAGCCGTGCCTGTTCGGCCGGGTCGGTGGCGCGGCGTGCATCGGCGGCGATGCGGGCCACTTCGGCCAGCGCCTGCGGGGTGTTCAGGTCGTCATCCAGGGTCGCCTCGACGCTGGCCGGGATCACCGCGCTGGCTTCGATCGACGCCAGCTCGCGCAGCGTGCCGTACAGGCGGTCCAGGGTGCGCACCGACTGCTCGATCAGGCCATCGGACCAGTCCAGCGGCTGCCGGTAATGGGCCGACAGCAGGGCCAGGCGCAGCGCTTCCGGCGGATGCTGGCGCACCAGGTCGTGTACGCGCTCGATGTTGCCCAGCGACTTGCTCATCTTGGCGCCGCCGAAGTTGAGCATGCCGTTGTGCAGCCAGTAGCGGGCAAAGATCCTGCCGCCATGCGCGCATTCGCTCTGCGCGATCTCGTTCTCGTGGTGCGGGAACTGCAGGTCGACACCGCCGGCATGGATGTCGATGGTCTCGCCCAGATGGGCGGCCGCCATCGCCGAGCATTCGATGTGCCAGCCCGGGCGGCCACGGCCCCAGGGCGATTCCCAGCCGGGCAGGTCGTCGGTGGAGGGCTTCCACAGCACGAAATCGCCCGGATCACGCTTGTAGGGGGCGACATCGACGCGGGCGCCGGCCAGCATCTCTTCCGGATCGCGTCGCGAGAGCTTGCCGTAGCCGTCGAAGCTGGCCACCGCGAACAGCACATGGCCTTCGGCGGCATAGGCATGACCATTGGCGATCAGCTGCTCGATCATGGTGATGATCTGCGGCATGTGCGCAGTCACTTCCGGCTCGATGTCCGGCGGCACCACGCCCAGCGCGGCCATGTCTTCACGGTAGGCGGCGGCGAACCTGTCGGTGATGGTGCTGATCGGCACCCCCTGCTCGCGCGCAGCGGTGTTGATCTTGTCGTCCACGTCGGTGATGTTGCGCGCGTAGCGCAGGCCACCGAAACGCCGCCGCAGCAGATCGGCCAGCACCCCGAACACCACCGGGCCGCGGGCGTTGCCGATGTGCACGTAGTTGTAGACCGTGGGGCCGCACACATACAGGGTCGGACAGGCCGGATCGAGCGGGGTGAACGGTTCGAGCTGGCGAGTCAGGTTGTTGTGCAGGCGCAGGGTCATGGGGCTGTGGCTGGGGGACAAGCCTGTGATTTTAGAACGTGTCGGCCCGCTTTGGGGCGCCGATTGCCACCGGTGGACGCCGGCTCCACCCAAGGTGGGGTGGGCAGGAACGGCGTGGACGGGTAATGTTCAGCCCCTTGCGCTCGTCACTGCCTACACTATTGCCGTGTCCTTGCTCCCGTCGCCACTGAAATCCATCGCGTTGCTGACCCTGGCCTGCCTGTCGGCGACGGCCGCCGTGGCCCAGGCGCAGGAGGCCGAGCCGCGCAACCGGGTGGTGATCGTCGAGAACGTGAAGTTCGACTATGCGCAGGTGCTGAACGTCGAGCCGGTGTTCCAGACCCTGCGCGCGACCCGCACCGAGGAGCATTGCGAGCCGATCTCGACCCGCACCCTGGCCCCGGTCAACGTCACCGGTGAAGAGCCGGTCGAGGACAAGGGCCGGATCAGCCGCTTCTGGGACTCGGTGCGCTCGATGTTCAAGCGCAGCGATGAAGAGGTCTCCGAGGAGACCGCCGCCGAGACGCCTGCCCCGGCACCGGCCAACAACGGCCCGATGCTGACCCGCGACTGCCGCATCGTGCCGGTCGGGCGTGAATTCCGCCGGCCGATCGCCTATGACGTGGATTACGTCTACAAGGGCACCAAGTACCGGTCGCGCCTGCCGGAGGACCCCGGCAACCGGCTGAAGATCCGGGTTTCGATCACCCCTTGGGTCGGCCCCGAGCAGGGCGCCGCCGGTAATCCCTGATTCTGCGACCCCGGCCCCTTGCGTCGGCCCCGGCCGCATGCAAAGATTGGCGGCCATGAAGCTCACCGACTTCCAGCACGACAGCAGCGCAGCCCGACAGGCGTCGGGCATGACCTCGCGTGCGCGTCGACCGGAACCCCACATCCTCGCTGGGTAACCGGAGCTTTCTGCTGTTCGTCCGAAAAAAACCCAGCCCGCCGGCTGGGTTTTTTCGTTTCCGCGCTTCAAAAATGCATGTGCTGAAAGCTGCAACTGCAACCTTTTCGATCCACCTTTGCTTCCTGCTTTTCCCTTCCACCGCGTCGAACCCGGCGCCGCCACGCAAGGAAAGATGATGTCCCCCAAGCACTTCCTGAACACCCAGGACTGGAGCCGCAGCGATCTTGACGCGCTGCTGACCCAGGCCGCGCTGTTCAAGCGCAACAAGCTCGGCGACCAGCTCAAGGGCAAGTCGATCGCGCTGGTGTTCTTCAACCCCTCCATGCGCACCCGCACCAGCTTCGAACTGGGCGCGTTCCAGCTCGGCGCCCACGCGGTGGTGCTGCAGCCGGGCAAGGATGCGTGGCCGATCGAGTTCAACCTCGGCACGGTGATGGACGGCGATACCGAAGAACACATTGCGGAAGTGGCCAAGGTGCTGGGCCGTTACTGTGACATCATCGCCGTGCGTGCGTTCCCCAAGTTCATCGACTGGGCCTACGATCGCCAGGACATCGTCCTCAACAGCTTCGCCAAGTATTCGCCGGTGCCGGTCATCAACATGGAGACCATCACCCACCCGTGCCAGGAACTGGCCCACGTCATGGCCCTGCAGGAGCACTTCGGCACCCAGGACCTGCGTGGCAAGAAGTATGTGCTGACCTGGACCTACCACCCCAAGCCGCTGAACACCGCCGTGGCCAACTCGGCACTGACCATCGCCACCCGCATGGGCATGGACGTGACCCTGCTGTGCCCGACCGCCGACTACATCCTCGACGATCGCTACATGGGCTGGGCCGAGCAGAACGTGGCCGAGAGCGGCGGTTCGCTGAAGATCAGCCATGACATCGACAGCGCCTACGCCGGCGCCGACGTGGTCTACGCCAAGAGCTGGGGCGCGCTGCCGTTCTTCGGCAACTGGGAGCCGGAGAAGCCGATCCGCGACCAGTTCAAGCACTTCATCGTGGACGAGCGGAAGATGGCACTGACCAACAACGGTGTGTTCAGCCACTGCCTGCCGCTGCGCCGGAACGTGAAGGCCACCGACGCGGTGATGGATTCGCCGCAGTGCATCGCCATCAACGAAGCCGAGAACCGCCTGCACGTGCAGAAGGCGATCATGGCGGCGGTTGCCGGGCGCTAGATCGAACAAGGGGTAGCGCCGACCGTTGGTCGGCTGCTCCCGCAGCGGCGCATCCATCATTCCAGCCGACCAACGGTCGGCTCTACCGAATTCCCATCCCCCAAGTGGACCTGACTCCCATGAGCAACAAAGACGTCGTTCTCGCCTTCTCCGGCGGCCTGGATACCAGCTTCTGCGTGCCGTACCTGCAGGAGCGCGGCTACAACGTGCACACCGTGTTCGCCGACACCGGCGGCGTGGATGATGAAGAGCGCGATTTCATCGAAAAGCGTGCCGCCGAACTGGGCGTGACCAGCCACGTCACCGTCAACGGTGGCCCGGCCATCTGGGAAGGCTTCGTCAAGCCGTTCGTGTGGGCCGGCGAAGGCTACCAGGGCCAGTACCCGCTGCTGGTCTCGGACCGCTACCTGATCGTCGATGCCGCGCTGAAGCGTGCCGCCGAACTGGGCACCAACATCATCGCCCACGGTTGCACCGGCATGGGCAACGACCAGGTCCGCTTCGACCTGGCCGTGAAGGCGCTGGGTGACTACCAGATCATCGCGCCGATCCGCGAGATCCAGAAGGAACACACCCAGACCCGCGCCTACGAGCAGAAGTACCTGGAAGAGCGCGGCTTCGGCGTGCGCGCCAAGCAGCAGGCCTACACCATCAACGAGAACCTGCTGGGCCTGACCATGTCCGGCGGCGAGATCGACCGTTGGGAAGCCCCGGGCGAGGGCGCTCGTGGCTGGTGCGCACCGCGCAGCGAGTGGCCGGAACAGGCGCTGACCGTCACCCTGAAGTTCGTTGAAGGCGAAGCCGTTGAACTGCACGGCAAGGCGCTGCCGGGCGACCAGATCCTGGCCCAGCTCAACAAGCTGTTCGCCCCGTACGGCGTCGGTCGCGGCGTGTACACCGGCGACACCGTGATCGGCCTGAAGGGCCGCATCGTGTTCGAGGCCCCGGGCCTGGTTTCGCTGCTGGCCGCACACCGCGCGCTGGAAGATGCGGTGCTGACCAAGCAGCAGAACCGCTTCAAGCCGGACGTGGCGCGCAAGTGGGTGGAGCTGGTGTACGAAGGTTTCTACCACGACCCGCTGAAGACCGACATCGAAGCCTTCCTGAAGTCCTCGCAGGCCAAGGTGAACGGTGAAGTGGTGCTGGAAACCCGCGGTGGCCGCGTCGATGCAGTGGCGGTGAAGTCGCCGCACCTGCTCAACACCAAGGGCGCCACCTACGCGCAGTCGGCCGACTGGGGCGTGGAAGAGGCGGAGGGCTTCATCAAGCTGTTCGGGATGAGCTCCACTGTCTATGCGCAGGTCAATCGTGGTTGACCTGTGACGGGGGGCCGGCCGCTGGCCGGCGCCTCGCAACGTCGATGGAGGGTAGTGCCGGCCGCTGGCCGGCTCGTGGCACGGCTGGATCATTGCGGAGCCGGCCAGCGGCCGGCACTACCGATTTCGAACCCTACGGATATTCAGACACATGCTTGAACAGACGCTCGATCACCTGCAGGCCCTGGTGTCTTTCGACACCCGCAACCCGCCGCGTGCGATCACCACCGGTGGCATCTTCGATTACCTGCGCGCGAACCTGCCCGGCTTCAACGTCGAGGTGATCGACCATGGCGCGGGCGCGGTCAGCCTGTACGCCGTGCGTGGTACGCCGAAGTACCTGTTCAACGTGCACCTGGATACGGTGCCGGACTCGCCGCACTGGAGTGCCGACCCGCATGTGATGCGGCGCCTGGACGACCGCGTGGTCGGCCTGGGCGTGTGTGACATCAAGGGCGCGGCCGCTGCACTGGTGGCTGCGGCCAATGCCAGCGATGGTGATGCCGCGTTCCTGTTCTCCAGCGATGAAGAAGCCAACGATCCGCGCTGCATCGCCGCGTTCCTGGCCCGTGGCCTGCCGTACGACGCGGTGCTGGTGGCCGAGCCGACCATGAGCGAAGCGGTGCTGGCGCATCGCGGCATCAGCTCGGTGCTGATGCAGTTCGCCGGTCGTGCAGGGCACGCCTCGGGCAAGCAGGATGCGGCTGCCAGCGCGCTGCACCAGGCGATGCGCTGGGGCAACCGCGCGCTGGACCATGTGGAATCGCTGGCTTCGGCGCGCTTCGGTGGGCTGACGGGCCTGCGCTTCAACATCGGCCGCGTCGAAGGCGGGATCAAGGCCAACATGATCGCGCCCGCTGCCGAAGTGCGCTTCGGCTTCCGGCCGCTGCCGTCGATGAACATCGACGCGTTGCTGGCCACCTTCGCCGGTTTCGCCGAGCCGGAAGCGGCGGTATTCACCGAAACCTTCCGTGGCCCCAGCCTGCCGGCCGGCGACATCGCCGAAGCCGAGAACCGCCGCCTGCTGGCACGTGACGTGGCCGATGCGCTGGAACTGCCGATCGGCAACGCGGTGGACTTCTGGACCGAGGCCTCGCTGTTCTCGGCCGGTGGTTACACCACGCTGGTGTTCGGCCCGGGTGACATCGCCCAGGCCCACACCGCCGATGAGTTCGTGACGCTGGAGCAGTTGCAGCGCTACACCGACGCCGTGCACCGCATCATCGCCGCCGGCGCCTGATTCTTCCCTTTCCGACGAAACCGAAATGTCTCCTGCCCTCCAGCCCCATCGCCAGACCCGCCAGACCATCGTGCGCCTGCTTTCCAGCATGGCCAGCGCGAAGGAGATCAGCCAGTACCTCAAGCGCTTCTCGCAGCTGGATGCCAAGCGCTTCGCCGTGGTCAAGGTCGGCGGCGCGGTGCTGCGCGACGACCTCGACGCGCTGACCTCTTCGCTGTCGTTCCTGCAGGAAGTCGGGCTGACCCCGATCGTGCTGCACGGCGCCGGCCCGCAGCTGGATGCCGAACTCTCGGGCGCCGGCATCGAGAAGCAGACCGTGAACGGCCTGCGCGTGACCTCGCCGGAAGCGCTGGCGATCGTGCGCCGGGTGTTCCAGCAGTCCAACCTGCGGCTGGTCGAGGCGCTGCAGCAGAACGGCGCGCGCGCCACCTCGATCACCGGCGGCGTGTTCGAAGCCGAGTACCTGGATGTGGATACCTACGGCCTGGTCGGCGAGGTGAAGAAGGTCAACCTGGCACCGATCGAGGCCAGCCTGCGCGCCGGCTCGATCCCGGTCATCACCAGCCTGGGCGAGACCGCCGGCGGCCAGATCCTCAACGTCAACGCCGACTTCGCCGCCAACGAGCTGGTGCAGGAACTGCAGCCGTACAAGATCATCTTCCTGACCGGCACGGGCGGCCTGCTGGACGAGGCGGGCAACGTGATCGATTCGATCAACCTGTCCACCGAGTACGACCACCTGATCGCGCAGCCGTGGATCCACGGCGGCATGAAGGTGAAGATCGAACAGATCAAGGATCTGCTCGACCGCCTGCCGCTGGAATCGTCGGTGTCGATCACGCGCCCGGCCGACCTGGCCAAGGAACTGTTCACCCACAAGGGTTCGGGCACGCTGGTGCGCAAGGGTGAGAAGGTGCTGCGCGCCACCGCCTGGAACGAACTGGACCTGCCGCGCCTGAAGGGCCTGATCGAATCCAGCTTCGGCCGCGCGCTGGTGCCGGACTATTTCGAGAAGACCAAGCTGTTGCGTGCCTACGTCAGCGAGAACTACCGCACCGCGGTCATCCTCACCGACGAGGCAGAGGGCGTGTACCTGGACAAGTTCGCCGTGCTCGACGACGCGCAGGGCGAGGGTCTGGGCCGTGCGGTCTGGAACGTGATGCTGGAGGAGACGCCGCAGCTGTTCTGGCGCTCGCGCCATGGCAACCCGATCAATCACTTCTACTACGCCGAATCCGACGGCTGCTACAAGCAGGACCACTGGAAGGTATTCTGGTTCGGTGCCGATGGCATCGACCGGATCAAGACCTATGTCGATCATTGCGCGCAGCGCACCCCGAGCCTGCAGGGCTGAGCAATGAGCAACCTCGATGCCTGGAACACGGTTCCCACCCTGCGCGGCCAGCACGTAACCCTGCAGCCGCTGCAGATGGAACACGTGCCCGGCCTGCGCGATGCGCTTGAAGGCAGCGGCCTGGACCAGCTCTGGTACACCCAGGTGCCGTCGCCGGAACAGGCCGAGACCTATGTGCGGGCCGCGCTGCAGGCGCAGAGCGAAGGCAAGGTGCTGCCGTTCGTGATCCGTGATGCGGCGGGTGACATCATCGGCAGCACGCGCTTCTACGACATGGATGCCGGTGTGCCCAAGCTCAGCCTCGGCTACACCTGGTACACACCACGCGTGCAGCGCACCGGTGCCAACACCGAAGCCAAGCTGTTGCTGCTGCAGCACGCCTTCGAAACGCTGGGCTGCATCAGCGTGGTGCTGGAAACCAGCTGGTTCAACGCCACCTCGCGCACTGCCATCGCCCGCCTCGGCGCCAAGCAGGATGGCGTGCTGCGCAACCACAAGCGGCATGTCGACGGCACGCCGCGCGACACCGTCATCTTCTCCATCATCGACGCGGAATGGCAGGGCGTGAAGCGCCACCTGCAGTACCGCCTGGACAGCCACGCATGAACGATTCGACCTTTACCCTTGGCATCGTCGGTGCCCGCGGCCATACCGGCGCCGAGCTGATCAAGCTGGTGGCCGCCCATCCGCGGCTGGAACTGGCTTTCGTCTCCTCGCGCGAGCGCGCCGGGCAGCGCCTGTCCGACCATCACCCGGAATTCCAGGGCGATCTGCAGTACGAGAACCTGGACGCCGACGCGGTGGCGGCCAAGGGTGTGGACGCAGTGATCCTGGCCCTGCCCAATGGCCTGGCCGCACCGTTCGTGGCTGCGCTGGAAGCGGCGAAGCCGGACACCGTCATCGTCGATCTCTCGGCCGACTATCGCTTCGACAACAGCTGGTACTACGGCCTGCCGGAGCTGACCCGCGGCCGCTACAACGGCCAGAAGCACATCAGCAACCCGGGCTGCTATGCCACGGCGATGCAGCTGGCGGTGCATCCGCTGCTGGACCTGCTGGCCGGTCCGCCGCAGTGCTTCGGTGTCTCCGGCTACTCCGGCGCCGGTACCACGCCGTCGGACAAGAACAACGTCGAACTGCTGGCCGACAACCTGATGCCCTACGCGCTGACCAACCACGTGCACGAGCGCGAGGTGTCGGTGCAGCTGGGTGTGGCTGTTGAATTCATGCCACATGTCGCGCCGCATTTCCGGGGCATCACGCTTACCGCCAACCTGTGGCTGAACCGCGTGCAGACCCGCGAACAGATCGTCGAGCGCTTCCAGCAGGCCTATGCCGGCGAACCCCTGATCGACGTGGTGGATGAAGCGCCGTGGGTCAGCCGCATCGCCGGCCGACACGGTGCCCAGGTCGGTGGCTTCACGCTCGCGCCGGGCGGCAAGCGGGTCGTCGTGGTGGCGACCCTGGACAACCTGCTCAAGGGCGCGGCCACCCAGGCCATGCAGAACCTCAACCTCGCGCTGGGCATCGATGAACTGATGTCCATCCCGCACTGAACACGCCTTCCGGAGCCCCCATGGCAGACCTTCTTTGGCAGAAGCCCGGCGTCGCTGTCGACGCCCAGATCCAGACCTTCCTCGCCGGCGACGACGTGATCCTCGACCGCGAGTTCTTCCTGCATGACATCGCCGCCAGCGCCGCACATGCACAAGGCCTGCAGCACATCGGCATCCTCAGTGCCGACGAGTTGGACGGCCTGCTGCGCGAACTGGAGGTGCTGGCGCAGGACTTCCGCGAAGGCCGCTTCGTGCTCGATACCCAGTATGAGGATGGCCACTCGGCGATCGAAGCCCGCCTGACCGAACGCCTCGGCGATGCCGGCCGCAAGATCCACACCGGCCGCAGCCGCAACGACCAGATCCTGGTCGCCACCCGCCTGTGGCTGAAGGAGAAGCTGCAGCGCGTGGCACAGCTCAGCGCCGAAGTGGCCAAGGTCGCGCTGGACCGCGCACAGGCCGAGAAGGACCTGCCGATTCCCGGCTACACCCACATCCAGCGCGCCGTAGTGTCCTCGGCCGGTATGTGGTGGGCGGGCTGGGCCGAGGCCTTCATCGACAATGCCATCCGCGCGCGTGACACCCATGCGCTGGTCGATGCCAATCCGCTCGGCACGGCTGCCGGCTACGGCGTGAACCTGCCGCTGGACCGCGAACACACCACGGCCGCGCTCGGTTTCGCGCGCATGCAGATCTCGCCGATCTACGCACAGCTGTCGCGCGGCAAGTTCGAGCTGGCCGCGCTGGAAGCGCTCGGTGGTGCCACGCTGGACCTGCGCCGCATCGCCTGGGACCTGTCGCTGTTCACCAGCGCCGAGTTCGGCTTCGTCGCGCTGCCGGCGCAGTACACCACCGGCAGTTCGATCATGCCCAACAAGCGCAACCCGGACGTGATCGAGCTGATGCGTGCGACCCACGCCAGCGTCGCCGCAGCGCGCACCGAGATCGAGCAGCTGCTGTCGCTGCCGTCGGGCTACCACCGCGACCTGCAGTCGTCCAAGGGCGCCATCTTCCACGGCTTCGGCCGTGGCCTGGCCGCGCTGGAGCTGCTGCCGGCGCTGCTGGCCAACCTGGAATGGCGTGACGACAAGCTGCGTGCGGCCATCGATTCGGGCATGTATGCCACCGACGTGGCGGTGGAAGCGGCCGTGGCCGGCGTGCCGTTCCGTGAGGCCTACAAGGCCGCTGCGGCCGGTGCCGACAGTGCAGGGCAGGGGCGTACCCCGGAAGGCAGCCTCGCCGCGCGCTTGTCGCCGGGTTCGGCCGCCGACCTGCGCCTGGACGAACTGCGCGCGCGCTGGCAGGCGCTGTCCTGATGGCGGGCACTGTCTACCTGGTGATGGCGATGCGCCGGCCGGACTTCAACGATGCAGCGGTGCAGCCGCACCGCGATTTCCTCGATGCGTTGCAGGTGCAGGGCAAGCTGCAGCTGACTGGTGGTTTCGCCGACGGCAGTGGTGGCGCCTATGTGCTGTGCAACGTGGACAGCCTGGCGCAGGCGCAGGCCATCGTCGCCACCGATCCGCTGGTGACGATGCAGGCCTCCGAGCTGACCGTGCACGAATGGAACACCCGCTGAGAGACTGACTGATGACCCTGCACGCCGCCAACGCCGCTTCGCCGTTTCCGCAACAGGCGCTGCCGCCGTGGCGGCGTGCGGTGCTGAAAGTCGGCAGCAGCCTGCTGGCAGCCGATGGCGGCGGCCTGTCACCACGCCACGCGCTGGGCCTGGCCCAGTTCGTCTCGGCCAATGTCCTGGCCGGGCGCGAGGTGGTGATCGTGTCTTCCGGCGCGGTCGCTGCCGGGCGCGCGATCCTGCCGCGGGCCGATGAACCTGGCGCGGCGATGGCGGCGCGGCAGGCGCTGGCTGCGCTCGGCCAGGCCCAGCTGATCGGGCTCTGGCAGCGCTTCTTCGAGCGCCCGGTGGCGCAGGTGCTGCTGACCCATGACGACCTGCGCAACCGCCGCCGCTACCTCAACGCCCGCGCCACGCTCAACGAACTGCTGCGGCTGGGCGCGTTGCCGGTGGTCAACGAGAACGACACCGTGTCGGTGGACGAGCTCAAGCTTGGCGACAACGACAACCTGGCGGCGACGGTGGCGGCGCTGGTCGATGCCGATGCGCTGTTCATCGCCACCGATATCGATGGCCTGTACAGCGCCGACCCGCGCACCGCGGCCGACGCGCGGCCGCTGCACGACGTGCCGGAACTGAGTGACGAGGTGCTGGCGATGGCCGGCGGCGCCGGCTCGCGCGCCGGTACCGGCGGCATGCGGACCAAGCTGGAAGCGGCAGCGAAGGCGGGTCGTCTCGGCATCGAAACCTATCTGTTCAATGGCCGCAGCGGTGACGTGGTACGCGCGCTGGCCCAGGACCGCCTGTTCGGTACCCGTATCCACGCCGCGCGCAGCCGTGAGGCGGCCCGCAAGCACTGGCTGCGGCACGCGCCGCTGGTCGAGGGTGCGATCGTGATCGATGCCGGCGCGGCGCAGGCGATGCGCGAGAAGGGCGCCTCGCTGCTGCCCGGCGGCATCACCGGCGCGGAGGGCATGTTCCGCCGTGGCGACATGGTGCAGGTGTGCTGGAACGCGCCACAGGGCCGCGTCTGCGTGGCGCGCGGCGTCAGCCAGTACGCGGCCGATGATGTGCGCCGGATCGCCGGCCGCCATTCGCGCGACATCGAGGCCGTGCTGGGCTACAACTACGGTGGCAGTGTCGTCCATCGCGACGATCTGGTGCTGCCATGACCGGTTTGAAGGACTCCCCGATGAGTGAAATCGAAGCGCAGGCGCGTGCCTGCCGTGACGCGGCCCAGATCGTTGCCGGCCTCGACAGTGCGGCGCGCCGCACGCTGCTGCTGGCAATGGCCCAGGCACTGGAAGTGAATGCCGGGCTGATCCTGGCCGGTAATGCGCGCGACCTTGCCGCTGCGCGCGAGAAAGGCATTGGCAGTGCCATGCTCGACCGCCTGGCGCTGGACCCGGCACGCCTGTTCGCGATGGCCGAAGCCGTGCGTGAGGTCGCCGCGCTGCCCGATCCCGTCGGCCAGATCACCCGCGACGATGTGCGTCCAAACGGCATCCGCGTGCAGAAGGTGCGCGTGCCGCTGGGCGTGATCGCGATGATCTACGAGGCGCGCCCGAACGTGACCGCCGAAGCGGCTGCGCTGTGCCTGAAGGCCGGCAATGGCGTGATCCTGCGCGGTGGTTCCGAAGCGGTCCACTCCAACACCGCCATCGCCCAGGCGCTCGCCGGCGCCCTGCAGGCCAATGGTGTACCGGCGGCGGCAGTGACCGTGCTGACCGACCTGCGCCGCGAAGCAATGCTGGAGCTGCTGCAGCTGCATGAACTGATCGATCTGGCGATTCCGCGCGGCGGCGAAGGCCTGATCCGCTTCGTTGCCGAGCATGCGCGGGTGCCGGTGATCAAGCACTACAAGGGTGTCTGCCACCTGTTCGTGGATGCCAGCGCCGACCTCGGCAAAGCCATCGACCTTCTGGTGGACGGCAAGTGCAGCCGTCCGTCGGCCTGCAACTCGCTGGAAACCCTGCTGGTGCATCGTGATGTGGCCGAAGCCTTCCTGCCGCGCGTGGCGCAGGCGCTCGGTGAGCGTGGCGTGGAGCTGCGCGCCGACACGAACGCGCAGCCGCTGCTGCCGGGCAGCACCGCCGCCAGCGAAGACGACTACGCTGCCGAGTTCCTCGACCTGGTGCTGGCCGTGCGCGTGGTTGATGACCTCGAGGCGGCCATCGCGCACATCCGTGCCTATACCTCCGACCACACCGAAGTGATCGCCACCGAAGACGCCGGCCATGCCGAGCGCTTCGTCAACGCACTGCGCTCGGCGGTGGTGATGGTCAATGCCTCGTCGCGCTTCTCCGACGGTGGACAGCTGGGCCTGGGCAGCGAGATCGGCATTTCCACCACGCGCCTGCATGCGTACGGCCCAATGGGCCTGGAAGCACTCACCGTCGAACGATTCGTCGTGCGCGGTGAAGGGCAGACGCGCAAGTAGATCCACGCGATGCGCGGATGCTCTTCGCGGTAGACCCCGGTGCCGACCAAGGTCGGCGCCCACCAGGCCCAAGCGCCGACCCGGGTCGGCGACTACCGGGGCGTCACACCACCTCGCGGCGGATACCGATCGGCCGCGCGTGATCGTCCATGTGCAGCGTGGCCGCCTTGCAGCCCAGCAGACGCTCGGCAAGGCCGGTGCTGGCACCCAGATCGGCCGCGACTTCATTGAGGCTGGCCAGCGGTCGCGGCAGGCGTCGCTCGTGGCCACGGAAGCGCGCGCGGTTGTACTCGGCCCAGCCGATCAGCAGCACGCTGGCACACAGCAGCATCAGCGGCAGTGCCACCAGCACATAGGGGTCGAACTGGCTTTGCCGTTCGTACAGCTGCTGCCAGGCCAGCTGGCCGCCGATCAGCCACGAGAACAGGGTCACCAACGGTGCCCACAGGTAGAAGTAGAACCCCCAGAACGCGAGGGTGACGAAGCCCCAGGCGGTGCGCTGGAAGCGTGGTTGGCGATGCGGCTTGCGGATCATCCGTGAGTCGAAGCGGTTGGACGGGCGTTGTGCGTTCATCGGATCCCCCGATCGGGACTGGTCCAGGTGGCGCGCTTGCTGCGACGGCGCAGCAGGGTCTTCGGCAACGCCACCAGGGTGGTGGAAAGACTGATCAGCCAGTACGCCATCGGGTACCAGATGACCCAGAAGTAGTTGCGTCCAATCTGTGTTTCGTAACGACGGTCGATGATCAGGCTGCTGGCGAACTGCATCAGGCAGACCAGGGCCAGGATCACGCCATGCCATTGCGGCAGCAGGCTGGCGATGTACAGCTGCGGCGGCATGTCGATGAGCTTGCCCAGCACCCACAGCACCACGATGAACAACATGGTGTAGGCCCAGATCACGCTCAGCACGTACTCCAGCAGTACGCCCCACATGCGCCGTTCCTTCCAGTGCAGCAGTGAACGCGCATGCCGCAGCATCACTTCCACGCCACCCTGCGCCCAGCGCAGCCGTTGCCGCCACAGACCCTTCAGCGTTTCCGGCATCAGGATGAAGCACAGCGCGTTGGGTTCGTAGCGGATGTCCCAATGCGCACGCTGCAGGCGCCAGCTGATGTCGATGTCTTCGGTCACCATGTCGTCCGACCACCAGCCGACCTGGTGCAGGGCGGTGCGGCGAAAGCCGGCGATCACTCCGGAGATGGTGAAGATGCGCCCGTACACGCGCTGCGCGCGCTTGATCATGCCGATGATCGAGGAGAATTCGGCCACCTGCAGGCGTCCAAGCAGGGTGGAACGGTTGCGGATGCGCGGGTTGCCGGTGACCGCACCGACGCGGTTGCCGCTGACCAGGTGCCAGACCATCCAGTGCAGGGCGTGTTCCTCCAGCATGGCATCGCCATCGATGCACACCAGGTACTCCGAGCGGGCCGCCAGCGCACCCATGCGCAGCGCGTTGGCCTTGCCGAGGTTGCGGTCCAGGTGCAGCACGCGCAGCCGCGGATGCTTCGCCGCCAGCACGTCGAGCCGGGCGCCGGTGTCATCACTGCTGCCATCGTCGATGGCGATCACCTCGTAGTCGGCCGGATAGCGCTGTGCCAGCGCCGCGCCGAGTGTGTCGTCGAGGTTCGCGGACTCGTTGTGGCAGGGAATCAACAGGCTCGCGAACGGTGGATCGACCATCAGCGGCGGGTCGTTGCGTGGGCGCGAATGGCGTTCGCGCCGGAAGTAGTAATACAGGCCGCCCGACATCCAGAAGAACGCCATCACCATCGGGTAGTAGAAGGCGAACTGGAACAGGACCTGCAGCAGCGGGTGCATGTCCATGTCACTTCTCCGGGTACGGGAAGTTGCCGGCGGACATCGCCGCGCGGGCATCATGGGTGGAAGGCTGGCCGGCGATGAAGTCATCCGGGTACCAGGCGAAGTGGTGCACGCCCTGCGCCTGCAGCTGGCGGATCTGCGCGCGCAGCCGCTCGGCGGGAATCGGTTGCCCGCTGCGCCAATCGACGGTCTGCAGTTCGAACAGGGTGTGCTGCAACTGGGGATCGTGCGCACGCACCGCGGCCAGCAGCTGGTCGAGCCAGCGTTCCGGATGCCTGCTGCCTTCCATCCACGGCATCGCCATCAGTGCGGTCTGGTCGTAGGCCTTGTTGAACAGGTCCAGGCGCTGCGCGAACCAGGCTTCGCTCTGCGGACGCAGCACCGGCTCCGCGTACAGGTTGCGCACCGTGGCCAGCTTCGGCCGCCAACGCTGCGCACTGTCGCGCAGGGCCAGGGTGAAGTCGATCAGCGCCCGGGTGCGAGCGCTGCCATCGTCGCCGGCCGCCAGCGTCGGCAGTTCTGTGTCGCGCAGGTAGCCATCATCATGGAAGAGCAGGCCTTCGAAGTACGAGTTGACGGCCAGATCCTCGTAGATGTCGAGCATGATCTGGCGTGCCTTCGGATTGGTGAAGTCCAGCCGGTACATGCCGTCGGCATCGCCGTTGTGGATCGCCAGTGCCTTGCGCTGCACGGGGTCGGGCAGCTCGAAGCCGAGCACCGGCAGCCATGCGTAGACCTTCACCCCCGCGCGCGACTTCAGCTGCCAGGCGACCCGGCTGAACAGGTCCGCGCGCATCGGCATGTGCCGGTTGGGGAAGTACAGTGCATCGGCGGTGTTGTTGCCGTCCGGATCGGCGAACGCCTGCAGGTAGACGTGGGTGGGCGAAATGCGCTTGACCCGCTCGATCAGCGCATCGAGGTTGCGCCCCTGCTGCGCCGGGTCCGGGTCGTACACATCATCCAGGTCGACCTGCAACGCGCGGATGCCGTCGAGCGCAACGTCGCGCCGCAGCTCGTAGGCCAGGCCCTCCACGGTCGGGTTGTCGCTGACCAGGAAGCGCGCCAGCCCATGCAGGTCGCTGGCCACTGGTGTGCTGCGGCCTTCCAGATCGAAGGACACCGGCATGCCCAGCTGTTCGGCGATGTCGTTGCTCAACTGGTTGTAGGCCGCGTACGGCCAGACAATGGCGCGCGGGCGCACGCCCAGGTGCTGCTGGATGCGCTGCACGCTGCGGCCGAGATCGGCGCGCAGGCGCTGCTCGTACTGCGCCTCGCTCTCGTAGCTGCGCGTGGCCGGCCGGTAGATGCGGGTGACCACCGCTGGCGTCGAATTGCCCTGCGGATTGGCAAGCACTCCGTGGTGCAGGTCGTCGGTATGGCTGGCCACTTCGATCAGGCCGCTGTCGTGCATCTGCTTCAGCTGCGCCCAGGTAACGAAGTCATCGTGGCCGAACGGCCGGTAGCCATAGTCGATCGTGCGCCCGGGCGCCATGTCCACGTAATCGGTGATCACTGCCACCAGCGCCGGGTAGCGGTACGCCTGCAGCAGCGGGAACGCCTTGTCGTAGACGCTGCGCAGGCCATCATCGAAGGTCAGCAGTACCGGTTTCGGTGGCAGCGTGGCGCGTCCCTGGGAGGCGTCGATTACCTGCGACAGCGACACCGGGTGGTAGCCGTGTGCCCCCAGCCAATCCAGGTGCGCAGCGAAGTTCTGCGTGCTCACCGCGTAGGTATCGGCGTCGCCCTTGGCCGCGACCCGGTCGCGGATGTCGTGGTAGCTGAGGATCAGCAGGCCGTTGTCAGTGGCATCGAGATGCAGCGCCTGCTGCGCGAACGCCGGCGGCGTGGCGGCCAGCAGCAGGAGCACGATCAGTCGCAGGATGCGGGCCATGTCACTCTCCCCAGCGCAGTGCGGCTTCGAAGCCGATATGACGCTCGCGGTGGCCGTCGTAGACCGGCCGCGACCAGCGCACGCCGTACTCGAACACGCGGCCCTGGCCCAGCTGCCATTCGTGCATGTAGGACACCGAAGGGACCAGCGCGCTGCCGAAGCCGTCCTGCCAGTAGTCACCCAGCGAGACCGTCAGGCGGTGCCGGAAGTGGCGCTCGTAGTGGCGCCACAGCTGCTGGTCGATGCGCAGCCCGATCTCGACCATGCGGTCGCGCTTCGGGTTGAAGTAGGGCGCGTCGTCGCGGCTGCCCCGGCTGGTGTAGGCACTGGCCAGGCCGTCGATCAACCAGCGCGGGCGGGTCAGCAGGCGCTGTTCGATGCTGGTGCTGAACAGCTCGCGGTGGTTGCCGTCGTCATAGCGGAAGCGGCTGGCGCCGAACATCCAGTGGGTCAGCTCGCTGCGCCGGTAGTCGACCTGCGCGCTCACGCTGTCAGCGGTGATGCCCGCCACGCGCGCCTGCATCGAGGCTTCCGGGTCATTGCGTGCGGCCACCAGCCCGGCATGCCAGTAATCGTTGAACTGCCAACCCACGCCGATGCGCAGGCCGGTATCGCCAATGTGGTCGTTGGCGCGCAGTACCGCCGCTTCCGCATCTAGCTGGCCAAAGCGGTAGCGTACGCCCGCGCCCAGCCACAGCGGGTCGATGCGCTGGTCCTGGAAGTCGACCGAGCGCCTGTCGGCGAAGGCGAACAACCGCCAGCGGTCGTCGAGCACCGGTGTCTGCACTTCCATGCCGTAGTGACGGTCGTTGTTGCCCAGCGGCGAGGTGCCGCCACCGCCGGAGCTGCGACCAATGTCGGTCCATGCCTTCAGCTGCCAACCGCGATGCGCGCGCCAGGCCTGGTCCATGCGTTCGACGGCGGGTTGGGTCGGGTAGCGTGCGACAAGATCGTCGTGCAGTGGCCTTGCCAGGTCATCGCGCTGCAGGGCGACGTAGGCCTCCTCCATGCCCAGCCGCGGCTCGATGTCGCGAGGGTCCAGCGCATGTGCCATCTGCTGGCGCTGCAGTGCCATGCGTGGCCATCCGCGCATCATGTACACGCTGCCCAGCGCGCTCTGCAGGCCGCCGTTGCCCGGTGCGATGTCGACCATCGATTCCAGGTCGTGCTGTGCGGTGCGCAGGTCGCCGCTGTAGGCGCGTACCATCGCCAGATTCAGGTCGGCCTCGTAACGTGACCAGTTCGCGTACGGTGACTTGCCGTTGCTCCAGCGCCACGCCGGCTCCTTGTCACGCCAGGCCTGCAGCAGGTCGATCGCCTTTTCCTGCTGCTCGCTCTCAAGGTAGGCATAGGCCAGTTCCGAATGCGAGGCATCGCGTGTCGGGTCGCCGGCCACTGCCGCCTGCAGCACCGGTATGGCTTCTTCCGGATGCAGGGTGCCCATCAGCGAATCGCCGACCGCAGGCAGCACATAGTCGGGCAGGGCATGGCCTTCGGCCTGCAGTGCGCGGGCTTCCTCGCGCACCTGCGCATGGCGGCCCAGCCGGTTGAGCAGGATCAGCCGGTCCATGCGGACGCGAAGCGGCGCCTGCGCGGGCGGGGTGCCCTCGCTGCCCAGGTAGCGCTGCATGCGCGCCAGGGTCGATTCGGCTTCTTCCAGGCGGCTGTCTTCGCTGCTGCTGTAGGCCAGGCTCCAGACCACAAGCTTGGCCAGGTAGTCGCCTTCGATGCGTTGCTTCTGTGCAGCGTCGAACAGTTGCGGGCGCTGCTGGTACAGCTCCCAGGCGCGCCAGGCGTTGCCGATGTCGCCCAGGGTCAGTACGCGCAGCTTGAACAGCAGGTCGTCGTTGGGTTGCTCTTGGCTGGCGCGCTCGATCGCGCCGAGGGCATCCAGCCAGCGGGCCTGGTCGCGGTAGCGGCCGATCTCGGCCAGGGCCGCCTCGCGGTCAGGCGGGGCAGCGCTGCTGGCCCAGGCCAGGGCGGTACAGGCAAGGCCGACGCAGAGCGCCAGCCGGCGGTGGACAACCATTGGGGACCCCCTTGGCTTCCGAACCAGACAACCTCAGAAATGTGACGCACATCACATGCCAGCTTTTGGCGTGGCCGTGGCCCGCGTCACTCCCTTCGTGCATTCCCGTCCAGCAAGGACGGATACAAACCCGGACAGCGACCTGCAATGTCTTGTCTGAAACGAGAGTCCCCCGCACACCGAATGGCGGCCTGGGCGGCGCTGCCGCCCCCATGCCCGATGCCGGCACGCGGCAAGGATGGGCATTCGTGGGCACTATCCGCCCGGAATTGTCAGCCCGGTGTCAAAATGCGCAGACGGGCTGACGAGCGGTAGGTAGGGCCGGTTGCGGCTTACCAGAGGTCTTCCAGCTTGCGCGGCTTGCAGGCCACCCAGGAGGCGCACAGCATCAGGGTGGCGCAGCCGAACAGGAAGCTGAACGGGAGCGTCCAGCCGTTGCTGACCGTATGCAGCCAGCCGACCAGGAACGGCCCCAGACAGCTGAAGCTGTAACCCACGCCCTGCATGAAGCCGGACAGTGCCGCCGAGCCGGTGGGGGTGCGCGTGCGCAGGTTGATCAGGGTCAGCGCCAGCGGGAAGGTGGATGGACCGACGCCGAGCAGGCACGCCCACAGCAGGGGGGCCTTCATCGGTGCCAGCAGCAGGCCGGTGAAGGCGATCACGAACGAGAAGAAGCCGATCAGCACCAGCGGGAACGGGTTCTGCATGCGAACTGCCATGGATGGAATGACCAGCGACGGCAGCAGCCCGAGCGCCGAGAACACCGCCACCATCACGCCACCAAAGGCCGGTGTGCCGCCGGCCTCGACCACGATGCGTGGCAGCCAGGTGAACATCGAATAGGTCATCAGCGAAGTCATGCCGAACATCAGCGTCATGCTCCAGCCCAGTGAGGTGCGCCAGACTTTCCCATGCGGCTGTGCGGCCGGGTCGGTGGCATCTGCCTGCGGCTTCGGTGCGCGCCTGGCCAGAACCAGCCACGGCAGTGCGGCAGCCAGTGCCAGCAGTGCCCACATGCCCAGCGACACGCGCCAGCCAGCGGCGTTGGCCATCGGTACCGCGAGCAATGCGGGCAGCATGGTGCCCAGCTGCAGCACGCTGATGTAGAGCGTGCTCATGGTGCCGACCTTGTTGGCGAAGTAGCGCTTTACCAGCGGCGGCACCACCACGTTGCCGATGCCCATGCCGGCCAGTGCCAGCACCGAACCGAGCAGCAGCGTGCCGACGTTGCCGGCACTGGAGCGCAGCAGCAGGCCGGCCATCGCCATCACCATCGCCAGCAGCGTGGTGCGCTCCAGACCCAGGCGCCGCGCCAGCGCCGGCGTGGCCACACCGAACAGCGCGAACGAGGCGGTCGGCAGCATGCCCAGCACGCCGGTCATGGTGGTGCCGAAGCCGAACTGCTGGCCGAGTACGTCGAGCAGCGGGGTGATCGAGGTGACCGCCGTGCGCAGGTTGACCGCTGCCAGCAGGATCGCGGCAAACGCGAGGACACGACCGTGCAGCAGCGACGGCGAATCGGAAGTGGAGGAACTCATCGGTGGTCCTTGCAGGTGTCGCATGCCGCGGAAATGGCATGCAGCGCCGGCATCGGTCTACGCCGAAGCGGCAGGTGGAGGTGGGGGCTGCTGGCGGGCCGGCAGCGCGGCCATTGTACGTGCGGGCTCCGGCAAGGTCCCGTCATGCGGGCGGCCAGGTGCCTGATACAAAAAAACCCGGAGGACAGTGATGTCTTCCAGGCTTCTTGGTGACCACCGAAGTGGTCGGGGAGACAGGATTCGAACCTGCGACCTCTACGTCCCGAACGTAGCGCTCTACCAGACTGA
>NZ_JAPTFQ010000027.1:0-51603 GCF_030985535.1 Stenotrophomonas sp. Sm2128 | reverse complement strand
CCGCTGGCCGGCAGCCCTGGAACGCCGGCCAGCGGCCGGCACTACCTATTCGGCCGTGGCCGCATCGCCCTGCAGGCGCAGGGTGGCCATTACGCCCAGACGCAGGCCCGGCAGGTCGCCGTCGGCCGGCAGCAGGATCGGCTGCTGGCGGATGCCGCCGAAGTGCTTGACCTGGAACAGCACGTCCAGGCCATGACCACTGGCGCCACCGCCGCTGGCCGCCGGCGGCTCGGGGCGGCCACCCGGATTGCGCCGGGCCGGCTGGAACCCCGGGGTACTGCGCACGAGCTCGACGGTGGTTGCCGAGAAATCACCGGCGATCAGGCTGGGCATGCCCTCGGCGGTGGCGCCGATCCAGGTCATCAGGTCGCTGGTCTGGTGCTGGCGGGCAGTGGCCTCGTCCGGGTCCGGGCGCAGCCGTGCCACATAGATGTTGACCAGCGCCTGGCCCAGCTTCAGCCGCATCATGCCGGCGGCGCTGAAGGTGCCGGGTGGGTGCAGCAGGGTTACGCCATCCTCGCTGACCGGCAGCCGGGTCAGCATCGCGTTGCCATGCCGCAACGGCTGGCTGGGCGGATCGGCGGTAACGAAGTCGCAGCTGTAGCGTAGCCGGCTGGCCAGCCAGCAGGCCGGATTGCGGCCCTGCTGCTGCAGCACCTGCTGTACGGAGATCACGTCCGGCTGCAGCTCGGTGAGCAGGTGCGCCACCTGTTCGCGGCGCTGCTTCCACTGCGCATCATCGCGGCTGGGCAGTTCCAGCGCGGCCACGGTCAGCTGCCGGGGCTCGGCCTCACCGCTGGCGGCGGCCGGTGCCTGCGGCCGCGCCTGTGCCTGCAACGCCAGCAGCACGAGACAGCTGAGCAGGAGACGGGCGTGGGCGAGGGGGCGCATAACGATAAGTTTACGCTTTTGTCGTGCAGGTGCCGTGACTTCCGGCATGTAGTGACGTTGCCTGCCACGGATTGGCACCGTTGTCATGCAGCCCTGCAGCGTGCTTCGCAAGCCCCGCTTCCGGTAACCTTGCGCCTTTCGCTTTGCAGGATTGCCTTACAGGATGAGCCACGACGCAGTTGCCCCCATCGCCGGCCAGGGAAAGATGCCGCGCCAGATCCCGTACATCATCGGCAATGAGGCCTGCGAGAGGTTCAGTTTCTACGGGATGCGCAACATCCTGGTGCAGTTCCTGATCACCTCGCTGCTGCTGCAGGAAATCACTGCGGAAGGCCGTGCCGGTGAAGCCAAGGACATCATGCACAGCTTCATGATCGGCGTGTATTTCTTCCCGCTGCTCGGAGGCTGGCTGGCCGACAGGTTCTTCGGCAAGTACCACACCATTCTCTGGTTCAGCCTGGTCTACTGTGCCGGCCATCTGTGCCTGGCGCTGTTCGAGAACAGCCGCGAGGGCTTCTTCCTCGGCCTGGGCCTGATTGCGCTGGGTGCCGGTGGCATCAAGCCGCTGGTGGCCTCGTTCATGGGCGACCAGTTCGACCAGAGCAACAAGCACCTGGCCAAGATCGTTTTCGACGCCTTCTACTGGATCATCAACTTCGGCTCGCTGTTCGCCTCGCTGCTGATCCCGCTGGTGCTGAAGAACTGGGGCCCGCAGTGGGCGTTCGGCATCCCGGGCATCCTGATGTTCATCGCCACTTTCGTGTTCTGGCTGGGTCGCAAGCGCTACGTGCTGGTACCGCTGCCGCCGAAGGACCCGCATTCGTTCGCCAACGTGGTGCGTACCGCACTGACCACGCGCGTGGCCGGCCAGGGCCGTCCGGGCCTGGTGATCGCCGTGCTCGGCCTGGTGCTGGCAGCGGCCTCGTTCGGCTTGGTCGGCTCGCTGGGCATCGTCATCTGCCTGTGCCTGGCGCTGGTGTCGATCCTGGCGGGCATCGGCGGTGGCACCTGGCTGCAGCTTGATCGCGCCCGTGGCCAGCATCCGGCCGAAGCGGTTGAAGGCGTGCGCTCGGTGCTGCGCGTGCTGGTGATCTTCGCCCTGACCACGCCGTTCTTCTCGCTGTTCGACCAGAAGGCCTCGACCTGGGTCCTGCAGGGCCAGCAGATGCAGATGCCGAGCTGGTTCACCGCCTCGCAGATGCAGGCGCTGAACCCGCTGCTGGTGATGATCCTGATTCCGTTCAACAACCTGGTGCTGTACCCGGCCCTGCGCCGCTTCGGCTTCGAGCCGACCGCGCTGCGCCGCATGACCGCCGGCATCGCCTTCAGCGGCCTGGCCTGGATCGTGGTCGGCGGCATCCAGGTGGTGATGGACGGTGGCAATGCCATGTCGATCTTCTGGCAGATGCTGCCGTATGCGCTGCTGACCTTCGGTGAGGTGCTGGTCTCGGCCACCGGCCTGGAGTTCGCCTACAGCCAGGCGCCGCAGGCGATGAAGGGCGTGGTGATGAGCTTCTGGAACCTGACCACCACCATCGGCAACCTGTGGGTGCTGCTGTCCAACGCTGCTGTGCGCAACGATGCGGTGACCCACAAGATCGCCAGTACGGGCCTGAGCGAGGCGGCATTCCTGATGTTCTTCTTCGCCGGTTTCGCCTTCGTCGCGGCGTTGGCCTTCGGTTGGTACGCGAAACGCTATCGTATGGTCGACAACTACCGTAGCGCCTGAGCCTGACATGACCCCCGTCAATCTGCTGTTGATCGCCATCACCGCCCTCCTGTCGTGGATGGCGTTCAACAACCGCAAGCTGGCCGACCGCCTGATCCTGTGGCCGCCGGCCATCGACCGTCACCGCCAGTACGACCGGCTGGTGACCTATGGCTTCATCCACGCCGACTGGTCGCACCTGATCTTCAACATGATCACCCTGTTCTTCTTCGGGGGATTCATCGAGAGCGTGATGGTGCAGCTGACCGGCAGCTACCTGACCTACCCGGCGTTCTACATCGGTGCGCTGCTGGTCTCGATCCTGCCCAGCTACCTGAAGAACCAGAAGAACCCGAACTACCTGAGCCTAGGCGCGTCCGGGGCGGTGTCGGCGGTGTTGTTCGCCTTCATCCTGATCAAGCCGTGGTCGATCATCCTGGTGTTCTTCATCCCGGCACCGGCCATTGTCTATGCCGCGTTCTACGTGGGCTACAGCATCTGGATGGACAAGCGCGGTGGTGATCGCATCAACCACAGCGCCCACCTGGCGGGCGCGGCGTTCGGTGTGATCTTCATGCTGGCCATGCAGCCGAGCATCTTCACCCACTTCCTGCGCGAGCTTTCCAACCCGACCTTCCGCCTCGGCGGCGGTTGAGGGGCCGGAGTCGGATCCACTGGATCCGCCCCCGGGGGCAGGGACCCGCTCCTGGTCAGGCGCGGGTCTGCTGGCCGTAGGTGTCCAGCAGGCGGGCGAATACCTCTTCGCCGATGCGCTGGAAATCCTGATCTTCGGTCTGCCCTTCCACCGCCAGCTGCAGCAGGCCCTCCAGCAGGGCGCGGTCGGTGTCGGAATGGGAATCGCTGGGGTGCATCGGAGCCTCCGCGGTGGTGCGCATGATCAACGGTCGCAAGGGCCGTGCCAGCATGGCCGTACCCCTCCACAGGCGATAGCGGCCGCCCTCGCTCCAGCTTGAGGGTCGAAAACTGACGTGATTGGATTGGACTTGCCCCTGTTCAGGCTTCACGCGATCATGGCGCCCGGCTGCGCACCATCCACGCAGTCGCCGCAGGAGACAGTTCCATGGCTTCGGTCACGCCCCCCGGTCTGGCCTACGAGGTCGAACACGACCTGGCCAACCATCGCTTCACCGCCCGTGTGCGCGGACAGCTGGCGGTGCTCGATTACCAGATCAAGCGCAGGCGCATGGTCATCACCCACACCGAGGTACCTGAGCCGATTGCCGGCCGTGGCATCGCAGGTGAGCTGACCCGCGTGGCACTGCGCTTTGCCCGCGAGCAGAAGTACAAGGTGGTGCCGGCATGTTCCTACGCCGAGGCCTTCCTGCAGCGGCACGAGGAGTACCACGACCTGCTCGCTGGCTGAATGCCAGCGGGCCACGCTTCAGCCATGGCAGGCGATGATGTGCAAACATGAACAGGGGATCCCGATGAAGATTGGAAACAACCGGCCATTGCACGGCAGCGTGCTGGCCGGCGTGGTGGGCGTGCTGTTGCTGGCCGGTTGCCAGCGTGAAAGCGAGCCGGCACCGGCGACCGACGCGGCCCCCGCCGCCGAGGCCACTGCCGCAGGTGAAACGCCGGCCACGGAAGCGCCGCTGGACCTGCGCGACGTGATCGAGAACAACGAGCGCGAAGTGGTGGGCATCAGCTACCCGGCCGGCATCGATCGCTACCCGGGCCTGGCGCGCGCGCTGCAGAACTACGCAACCAGCGCACGCAGCGACCTGCAGCAGGCACTGGACGGGCTCGGCAATGACAAGCCGACCATGCCCTACGAACTGTCGCTGAGCTTCGAGAAGCTGCTGGAAACGCCGCAGCTGGTGGTGGTCAGTGCCGATGGCAGCCGCTATACCGGTGGCGCCCACGGCGAGCCGCTGGTGGCGCGTTTCGTGTGGCTGCCGGCGCAGCAGCAGATGCTCAGTGCCGACAAGCTGGTGGCCGATGCCAAGGGCTGGAAGGCGATCAGTGATTTCGTCGCCGACCAGCTGCGCGAACGCGTGGCCACCCGCCTCAGTGGCGAGGACATGGACCCGGCCCAGCTGCAGGAATCGCTGCGTAACGCATCGCGCATGATCGCCGACGGTACCGGCCCCCAGGCCGACAATTTCAGCCAGTTCCAGCCGCTGACCAACGACAAGGGGCAGATCACCGCGCTGCGCTTTGTTTTCCCGCCGTACCAGGTGGGTCCATACTCGGACGGCACCCAGACCGCCGACGTACCGGCGGCGGTGCTGTTGCCGCACGTGGCCAAGGACTACGTGGAGCTGTTCGCACGCGGTTGACCGCAGTCGAGGAGGTGGCGTGGATACAGGGTTGCAGGAGCGGGGCGCCGGCCTGCTGCAGGAAGCCGGGGTCCGCATCGGCGGCACCCAGCCACAGGACATCCAGGTGCATGACCCGCGTTTCTTCGCGCGGGTCATGGCGCACGGCTCGCTCGGCCTCGGCGAGAGCTACATGGACGGTTGGTGGGATGCCAACGTCCTCGATGAATTCCTCGTCCACCTGATGCAGGCACACCTGGATGAACGGGTGCACGGTTGGCGCGAAGTGGCCGATGCGCTGAAGGCGCGCCTGTTCAACCTGCAGGTCGGGCAGGGCAGCTACGAAGTGGGCCGCCGCCACTACGATCTTGGCAACGACCTCTACCAGGCCATGCTCGGCCAACGCCTGGTGTACAGCTGCGGCTACTGGCGCCATGCCGGTGATCTCGATGCCGCGCAGGAGGCCAAGCTGGACCTGGTCTGCCGCAAGCTGGGGCTGCGCCCCGGGCAGCGTGTGCTGGACATCGGCTGTGGCTGGGGTGAGGCCCTGAAGTTCGCAGCAGAGCGCTACGGCGTCAGCGGCGTCGGCGTGACCATTTCGCAGGAACAGGCCGGGTTCGCACGCGAACTGTGCGCCGGCCTGCCGATCGAGATCCGCCTGCAGGACTATCGCGAACTGGATGAGCCGTTCGATGCGATCTTCTCGATCGGCATGTTCGAGCATGTCGGCGACAAGAACTACGCCAGTTTCTTCGAGGTGGCCAGGCGCTGCCTGTCTTCGCGCGGGTTGCTGCTGCTGCACACCATCGGCACCAACATCTCGCGGCATCGCACCGATCCGTGGATCGCGCGCTACATCTTCCCCAATTCAATGCTGCCGTCGGCGGTGCAGATCAGCAAGGCGTTCGAAGGGCGCTTCGTGCTGGAGGACTGGCACAACTTCGGCACCGACTACGACCTCACCCTGCAGGCTTGGCGGCGCAACGTGGAAGCGGCGTGGCCGCAGCTGGACGCGCGCTACGACGAGCATTTCCGCCGCATGTGGCGGTTCTACCTGGCCGGATCGATGGCCACCTTCCGCTGCCGGCACGCGCAGCTGTGGCAGCTGGTGCTGTCGCCGGAAGGCGTACCGGGTGGGTACGTGGCGCCACGCTGAGGGTGCGCAGGGGTAGATCAGGCCGGATGCGATACTTACTGACGCCAAATCCGTGTGTTGCACGGTCAGCTCCGCGCGTGGGCGTCGTCGACGCTACGCTGTTGGGTCGGCGGGATTACCGCATTCCTGAAGGCGTTGCAGCATGGGTTGGGACATCACCTACCATCCAGTCGCGGATTCGGAGATCCGTGACATCTATTTCCGTGCTCTGGAGGACGTGACGCTGGTCGAGGCGCTGCAACAGCGGTTCCGGATCGAGCCGTTCTACATGGAGCAGTTGCAGGAACGCATCGACGAGGCTCGCTCGATCAGCGCCGACGTGCCTTTCGAGAAGGGGCACGCTTTGTACCTGGCGATCGTGGCCGGCCACCTTCGGCGGTATCACTATCTCCGCGGGAGCGCCCTTTCGTTTTTCATCGACGATCCGGTGGTCGCCCGGTATTTCGCGGACTGGCGGCAACTGGTGCCGTTGCAGTGGGCGGATGCTGCCGCCGGCAACCATCTACGTGAAAACTATGGTGGTGGCGTGTTCATCACGCATGCCCGGCTGAAGCAATTACGCGCTGATTATGCAGTGGACAGCGCACTTGCTGCGCGCCTGGAGGAGCTGTTCTCCGATGGACGCCTGGTCGTTTTCTGGCGTGTTGTCGATGAAGCGATCGCCAGCGGATGCGGATTGCTGGAGGCCAGCGAGGTGGTCGAGCCGAACCCGATGGATCTCAATGCATCGACCAGCTTGAGCAATCTGCTGAACTGCGCGCCGGATGGCGCGATCCTTTATGCGGAAGCCGCGGCGGCCCAGCTGGCGGAGTTCGTGGCAGCGCACCCGGATATCGCATCGACTGCCGCTGCCGCGCCCGGTGCGCCGAAACGACGGTGGTGGGAGCGACTGTTTCGGCGCTGATCTGGAAGCGCATCCACGCATGGCGCGGATCTACTGGAGTGCGTCATGTGTGGATCGATGATGCCGGGGTTCGTGGCGCGAATGGATCGTGTCGACCAACGGTCGGCACCCACCAGTAGATCCACGCCATGCGTGGATGTCCCAACAAAAAAACCGCCCGGTTTCCCGGGCGGTTTTTCGTTTCAGGCTACTGCGCGGGCGATCAGTTGCCGGCGCCGGTCAGGCCACGCTTTTCCAGCAGCGGTTCTATCTGCGGCTCGTGGCCGGCGAAATCGCGGAACAGCTGCATCGCGTCGACGCTGCCGCCCTTGGACAGCAGGGTGGCGCGGAAGTGGTCGCCGTTCTTGCGGCTCAGGCCGCCGTTGTCCTTGAACCACTTCTGGGTGTTGGCGTCGAGCACTTCCGACCAGATGTAGGCGTAGTAACCGGCCGAATAGCCGCCCATGATGTGGCTGAAGTACGGGGTCTTGTAGCGCGGCGGCACCGGCGCGTAGTAGATGCCGTCCTTCTCCAGCGCGGCGCGCTCGAAGGCCATCACGTCCTTGGCGGCCGGCACCTGGTCGGCGCCGATCTGGTGCCAGCGCTGGTCCAGCATGGCCGCACCCAGGTACTCGGTGGTAGCGAAGCCCTGGTTGAACTTGGCTGCCGCCAGCACCTTGTCCAGCAGTGCCTGCGGCATCGCCGAACCATTCTGGTAGTGCTTGGCGTAGTTCTTCAGGATGACCGGGTTGTCGGCCCACATCTCGTTGACCTGCGAGGGGAACTCGACGAAGTCACGCGGCACCGAGGTGCCCGAGAAGTACGGGTACTTCACGTTGGAGAACATGCCGTGCAGGGCGTGGCCGAACTCGTGGAACGTGGTGTTCACCTCGTCCCAGGTCAGCAGGGTCGGCTGGCCGGCCGGCGGCTTCGGAATGTTCAGGTGATTGGCGACCACCGGCTTGAAGCCGGTCAGCTTGGACTGCGAGACGTAGGAGTTCATCCACGCGCCACCGCGCTTGGAGGCGCGTGCATACGGGTCGAAGATGAAGATCGCCAGCTGGCTGCCATCGGCGTCGAACACGTCGTAGACGGTGACGTCATCGTGGTAGACCGGCAGGTCGGTGCGCTGCTTGAAGGTCAGGCCGAATTCCTGGCCCGCGGCGTAGAACACGCCGTTCTCCAGCACGTTCTTCATTTCGAAGTACGGCTTCAGCTGCGACTCGTCGAAGTTGTACTTGGCCTGGCGCACCTTCTCGCTGTAGAAGGCCCAGTCCCACGGTTCCAGCTTGAACGTCGGCTTGCCAGCGGCCTTCTGTTCCTGGTCGATCATCGCCTGCAGGTCGGCGGCTTCACGCTTGGCGTTGGCCACCGCGGCCGGGGCCAGCTTGCCCAGCATCGCGTTGACCGCTTCGGGGGTCTTGGCGGTCTGGTTGGTCAGGTTGTAGGCGGCGAAGTTCGGGAAGCCCATCAGCTTGGCCTTGTCGGCGCGCAGCTGCATGATGCGCGAGACCAGCGCGGTGTTGTCGAACTCACCGCCGCGGCTGCCGCGGCTCACCGATGCTTCGTAGATCTTCTGGCGCAGGGCGCGGTTGGCCAGGTTGGTCAGCGGCGGCTGGCCGGTGGTGTTGAGCAGGGTGATCACGTACTTGCCGTCCTGGCCGCGGGCCTTGGCGGCTTCGGCGGCGGCGGCGATCTGCTCCTTGGACAGGCCGTCCAGTTGCTTGACGTCGTCGACGGTGATCGCCGAAGCGTTCACCTCCGACTGCACGTTCTGGCTGAACTTGGTACCCAGGTTGGCCAGCTCGGCGTTCATCTCCTTCAGCTTGGCCTTGTCGGCGTCGGACAGCTTGGCGCCTGCGCGCACGTAGTTGTCGTAGTACTTCTCGACCAGGCGCACGCCTTCGGCGTCCAGGCCCAGCTGGCTGCGGGTGTCATACAGCGCCTGGATGCGGGCGAACAGCTTGCCGTTCAGCGCGATCGCATCGCTGTGCGCGGCGAACTTCGCCGAGTAGTCGGCCTGCAGCTTCTTGCGGGTGTCGTTGGTGTCGGCACCGACCAGGCTGAAGAACACGGTGGTCGCGCGGTCGAGGACATCACCGCTCTTTTCCAGGGCGATGATGGTGTTGTCGAAGGTCGGCTTGGCCTTGTTGTTGGCGATGGCCTCCACTTCCTTCAGCTGCTGCGCCATGCCGGCGTCGAAGGCCGGGGCGAAGTCGCTGTCCTTGATCTTGTCGAACTGCGGGAAGTGCAGCGGCAGCGGGCTTTCGGCGAAGAAGGGATTGGCCTGCTGGGCGGTGCTGCTGGCGGCCGGGGTGGCGGCGCCGGCCGAGAAGGCGGGCAGGGCAAGGCCGAGGGACATGGCCACGGCAAGGGCAAGGCGGGTGGTCAAGGCAGGAACTCCGGTAAGGCAAACAAGGGCCCGAGGGTAACCCGGCCGGCGGCGCCCGCACTTGTGTCAAAAGGCATGTTGCCGCGGCCGGGCGCGGGTACCATGCATTCACCGCCCACGGTTCACCGCCATGACCACTGCCTACGATTTCAGCTTCCGCGACCTCGACGGCCAGCCACAGGCCCTCGCCGGGTACCGGGGTCACCCGCTGTTGCTGGTCAATGTCGCCAGCCGCTGTGGCTTCACCCCGCAGTACACCGGGCTGGAACAGCTGTGGCAGGAGTATCGCGAGCGTGGCCTGGTGGTGATCGGCTTCCCATGCAACCAGTTCGGCGCGCAGGAGCCGGGGGACGCCGCGCAGATCCGCCAGTTCTGTTCGCTGGATTATCCGGTCAGCTTCCCGCTTTCGGAGAAGATCGAGGTCAACGGCGAGGGGGCTGATCCGTTGTGGGCATGGCTGTCACGCGAGAAGCGCGGCCTGCTGGGTAGCGCCCGCATCAAGTGGAATTTCAGCAAGTTCCTGGTCGATCGCCAAGGGCGGGTGGCTGCGCGCTTTGCGCCAACCACCAGGCCGGAACAGCTGCGCAGCGCGATCGAAGCGCTGCTGTGAAGGGGGTAGTGCCGGCCGCTGGCCGGCAATCCCGGAGCGCACGGAGAGCCGGCCGGCGGCCGGCTGCCGTTGCAGATCATTTCTCGACGAACGCGCGCTCGAACACGTAGTGGCCCGGCTGGCCGATGCGCGGCGAGACCTGGAAGCCGCGGGCATCGAGCACGCTGCGCAGATCAGCCAGCATCTGCGGGCTGCCGCAGATCATCGCGCGGTCGTTTTCCGGGCTCAGCTCCGGCAGGCCGAGGGTGCGCTGCATCTGGCCGCTTTCCATCAGCTGGGTCAGGCGGCCCTGGTTGGCGAACGGCTCGCGGGTGACCGCGGGGTAGTACAGCAGCTTGTCGCCGATCATCTCTCCCAGGAACTCGTGCTCACGCAGTTCCTTCTCGAAGTAATCGCGGTAGGCCAGATCCTTCTCGTAGCGCACGCCGTGGCAGAGGATCACCTTCTCGAAGCGCTCGTAGGTCTCCGGGTCCTTGATGACCGACAGCCACGGCGCCATGCCGGTGCCCGTGCCCAGCAGGTACAGGTTCCTGCCCGGGTGCAGGTCGCTGATCAGCAGGGTGCCGGTGGGCTTCTTGCCGACCAGCACCTTGTCGCCCGGCTTGATGTGCTGCAGGCGCGAGGTCAGCGGGCCGTCCTGCACCTTGATGCTGAAGAACTCCAGGTGCTCTTCCCAGTTGGCGCTGGCGATGGAATAGGCGCGCAGCAGCGGCCGTGCCTCGGTTTCCAGGCCGATCATCACGAACTGGCCGTTCTCGAAGCGGAAGCCGCTGTCGCGGGTAGTGGTGAAACTGAAGTAGGCATCGGTCCAGTGACGGACCTCAAGCACCGTTTCGGCGCCGAAAGCGGAGGACATGGGCGTATCTATCGAAAGTCGTCGGGGTTGATTCTATCTCAAATGAGACGGGTTCTCATTGGGCGGAACGAGAGGCGTTCTCAGCGGTAACCCGCCGCCTGCAGCTCGAACAGCTCGGCGTACCGTCCTCCCTGGGCCATCAGCTGCGCATGGGTGCCGCTGGCCTCGATGCGGCCATCGGCCAGCACCAGGATGCGATCGGCCATGCGTACCGAAGAGAAACGGTGGGAAATCAGCACTGCCGTACGATTATCCGCCAGCTCCCTGAACCGCTGGAACACTTCGAACTCACTGCGCGCGTCCAGCGCTGCCGTTGGCTCATCCAGGATCATCACCTGCGCATTGCGCATCCACGCGCGGGCAATGGCGATCTTCTGCCACTGGCCACCGGACAGGTCCACGCCCTGCTTGAAGCGGCGCCCGATCAGCTGGTCGTAGCCGCCGGGCAGGTCGTCGATCACTTCCTCGGCCATGCCTCGCCGCGCGGCATCGGCGATGCGTGCCTGGTCGTCCATCGCCTCGACCTGGCCGACGCCGATGTTCTCGCCGGCGCTGAGGTTGTAGCGCACGAAGTCCTGGAAGATCACCCCGAGGTTGGCGCGCAGGTCGTCCAGGTCGTAGTCGCGCAGGTCGCGGCCGTCGAGCAGGATGCGGCCTTCGTCCGGCTCGTACAGCCGTGCCAGCAGTTTCACCAGCGTGGTCTTGCCCGCGCCGTTCTCGCCGACCAGGGCCAGCACTTCGCCGGCCTGCAGCTGGAAATCGAGGTGGCGCACCGCCCACTGTTCGGCATCGGGATAGCGGAAGCCGACGTTCTCGAACACGAAGCCCTGGCGGATCGGCTGCGGCACGCGTATCGCGCCTTCACGCGAATGGATTTCCGGCTCGATCTGGAAGAACGAGAACAGGTCGTCCAGGTACAGCGCCTGGCTGGCCACCTGCGAGAAGCCGATCAGCAGGCCTTCCAGCAGCTGGCGCAAGCGCAGGAAGCTGCCGGCAAGGAAGGTCAGGTCGCCGATCGAAAAGTCGCCGCGCACCGTGCGCCAGGCAATGTAGGCGTAGGCGGTGTAATACCCCAGCGTGCCCAGCGCAGCCAGCAGCGTGCCCCAGAACGCGCGGCGCCGGGCCAGTGCACGGTTGGCCTGGAACAGCGCCACCGACAGCCGCCGGTAGCGTTCCACCAGGAAGCGGTGCAGGTTGTAGATCTTCACTTCCTTGGCCGTTTCCACGCTGGCACCGAGCTGGCGCAGGTAGTCGAGCTGGCGGCGCTCGGGCGTCCACTGGAAGTTGAGGCTGTAGCCGGCCGCGTTGAAGTGCGATTCACCGATGAAGGCCGGCACCAGTGCCAGCGCCAGCAGCAGGATCAGCCACGGCGCGTAGACCAGCAGGCCGACGGCGAGGCTGGCCACGGTGATCGCGTCCTGGACCTGGCCGAACAGCTGGCTCATCAGGTTCATCCGGCCCATGGTCTGGCGCCGCGCACGGTCCAGCTTGTCCTGCAGGTCCGGGTCCTCGAAGTCCTCCAGATCCAGCGTCGCCGCGTGTTCCATCAGCCGGATGCTGGTGACGTTGGCGAACAGCTCGGAGAGCAGGGCATCGGCGTAGCTGACCAGCCGGCCGAGCAGGTCCGAGGCGATGGCCAGGCCGAATTCCAGCGCCAGCAGGCCCAGCAGCGGATTCAGCACGCCGCTGGACAGCGCTTCGCCCAGCGGCGGGAAGCCCGCGTCGTGCTGGCTCAGGTGCAGGGCGCTGTCGATGATCAGCTTGCCGACGTACAGCATCGCCACCGGCAGCAGCGCGCGGATCAGGCGCAGCCCGAGGCTGGCCAGGGTGAGCGCGGGACTGGTCTTCCAGACCATGCGCAGGAACGGCGGCAGGTTGCGCATCGCCCTGAAGCGCTGGCGCAGGCTGGGTTTCTTCGCGGCGTCAGCGCCAGCGGCGGGGGTGGCAGGCATGTGCGTATTCTGCGCGCCTGATACGTGCAGAGGGGGTCAGTGCAGGCGTGTGGCCGGCACCGGGGTCAGATCCCTTTGCGCGGCAAAGGGCTCTGACCCCAGCGACCCACAGCGGGTCAGAGCCCTTCGCGAAGCGAAGGGATCCGACTCTCCCGCATCCACGCGTAGCGTGGATCTACCGTGTCGACCAAGGTCGACACCTACCAGCAGCACCGATGAACTGTCGAAGGCGGGGTGGGTCAGGCCGGCAGCGGCGGCAGCAACCCCGCACCGAGGCGGTTCCAGGCATTGATCACCGCGATGCCCATGCTCAGGTCACTGATGCCCATCTCATCGAAGTGCGGCGCCAACGCATCGAACGCCGCCTGCGACGGCGCACCGTCGGTCAGCCGGGTCAGTGCCTCGGCCCAGCCCAGCGCCGCGCGCTCGCGTTCGTCGAAGAAGCGGCTCTCGTGCCATGCCGGCAGTGTGTCCAGCTTGCGCGGCTCGATGCCGCCCTTGCGCAGCGCCGTGCCGTGCATGTCCATGCAGTAGCCGCAGCCGTTGAGCTGCGACACGCGCAGGAACACCAGTTCCATCAGGGTCGGATCGATCGAGCTGTCATGCACCGCCTGGCTGGTGGCCAGCAGGCCCTTGAAGGCCTCGGCGGCCAGGCGGGTGTAGGGGACGCGGGGAGAAGTGTGATTGGACATCGGGGGCTCCACGGCGGCCACGATGGCCGCCTTTCACTACCAGGACGCCGCAGCGTCGCCGCGCGTGACAACCCCCGGCAGCTTTTCCGGATTCAACACGCTGTACACGTTGGCGATGCGGCCATCGACCACCTCGATGGTGGTGACCGAGTGCAAGCGATCACCGACAAAGCGCAGGATCGCCGGCTCGCCGTTGACGTAGCCCAGCTGCGCCGGATGCACCGCGCCACGGCGGGCGATGGCCCAGAACAGGCGGCCGATGCGCTCGGCACCCAGCAGCGGGCGGATCGCTGCGGTAACCACGCCGCCGCCGTCGGACACCAGCAACGCGTTGGTGTGCAGCAGGGCCTGGATCGCCTCGCTGTCGCCGCGCTGCGAGGCATCCATGAAGCGCGCCAGCAGCTGCCGGTGCTGGCTGGCATCGGCGTTGAAGCGCGGCCGTCCGGCCTGCAGGCGTTGCCGGGCACGGTGCACCAGCTGCCGGCAGTTGGCCTCGCTGTGGCCGATCAGCTCGGCGATCTCGCGGTAGTCGTGGTCGAAGGCCTCCTTCAGCAGGAAGGCGGCGCGTTCCTCGGGGCCGAGCTGTTCAAGCAGGGTCAGGAAGGCGACCGAAACGTCGTCGGCCAGGGCATGCAGCTGGGCCGGGCCGGGCGCCGGGTCGGGCTCCAGGGTGACCGCCAGCGGCTCGGCCAGCCATGGGCCGACGTAGTGCACGCGCTCGCGCTTGGCCGCGCGCAGCCGGTCCAGGCCGAGCCGGGTGGTGGTGGTGACCAGCCAGGCTTCGGGGTCGCGGACGGCCGCCGGGTCGGCGCCGGACCAGCGCAGCCAGGCATCCTGGACCACGTCTTCGGCGTCGGCGCGGCTGCCAAGCAGGCGGTAGGCCAGGGCCATCAGGCGCGGGCGGTGGGTCTGGAAAGCGGTTTCGGCGTTCATGTGGGCAAGGACGCCGCAGTGGCGCGTGGCGTGACAGAGCGTCGGGGGAATCTTGCCGGCCAGCGGCCGGCACTACCACCCCGGGGCCGGGGGAGGGGGTAAAATGAGCGGATTACCCCCGCCAGCCTCGAGCAAGCGAGCAAGACGTGACATCGATCAAGCAGGAAGACCTCATCCAGTCCATCGCCGACGCGCTGCAGTACATCTCGTACTACCACCCGGTCGACTACATCAAGAACCTCGCCGCCGCTTACGAGCGCGAGGAGTCGCCGGCCGCGAAGGAAGCGATGGCCCAGATCCTGATCAATTCGCGGATGTGCGCCGAAGGCCACCGTCCGATCTGCCAGGACACCGGCATCGTCACCGTGTTCCTGGAAATCGGCATGGACGTGCGCTGGGACGACGCCACCATGGGCGTGGAAGACATGGCCAATGAAGGCGTGCGCCGTGCCTACATGCACCCGGACAACAAGCTGCGCGCTTCGGTGCTGGCTGATCCGGCCGGCAAGCGCATCAACACCAAGGACAACACCCCGGGCGTGGTCAACGTCAAGGTCGTGCCGGGCAACAAGGTCGACGTGATCGTCGCCGCCAAGGGCGGTGGTTCGGAAGCGAAGACCAAGTTCGCCATGCTCAACCCGTCCGACTCGATCGTCGACTGGGTGCTGAAGACCGTGCCGACCATGGGCGCCGGCTGGTGCCCGCCGGGCATGCTCGGCATCGGCATCGGTGGCACCGCCGAGAAGGCGATGCTGCTGGCCAAGGAAGCGCTGATGGAGCCGATCGACATCACCGAGCTGCAGGCCCGTGGTGCGTCCAACCGCATCGAAGAGCTGCGCCTGGAGCTGTACGAGAAGGTCAACGCGCTGGGCATCGGTGCGCAGGGCCTGGGTGGCCTGACCACCGTGCTCGACATCAAGATCAACGACTACCCGACCCACGCGGCCAACCTGCCGGTGGCGATGATCCCGAACTGCGCGGCCACCCGCCATGCGCACTTCACCCTCGATGGCAGCGGCCCGGTGATGCTGGACCCGCCGTCGCTGGAAGACTGGCCGAAGCTGACCTACGACGCGTCCAAGGGCACCCGCGTGGACCTGGACACGATCACGCCGGAAGACGTGGCCAGCTGGAAGCCGGGCCAGACCCTGCTGCTCAACGGCAAGCTGCTGACCGGCCGCGATGCCGCGCACAAGCGCATGGTCGACATGCTCAACAAGGGCGAGCAACTGCCGGTCGATCTGAAGGGCCGCTTCATCTACTACGTCGGCCCGGTCGATCCGGTGCGCGACGAAGTGGTGGGCCCGGCCGGCCCGACCACCGCCACCCGCATGGACAAGTTCACCGAGCAGGTGCTGGCACAGACCGGCCTGCTGGGCATGGTCGGCAAGGCCGAGCGCGGCCCGGCCGCGATCGAGGCGATCAAGAAGCACAAGTCGGCCTACCTGATGGCCGTCGGTGGCTCGGCCTACCTGGTGTCCAAGGCGATCAAGGCCGCCAAGGTGGTTGGTTTCGCTGACCTGGGCATGGAGGCGATCTACGAGTTCACCGTGCAGGACATGCCGGTGACCGTGGCAGTCGACTCCACCGGTGAATCGGTGCACAAGACCGGCCCGCGCGAATGGCAGGCCCGCATCGGCAAGATTCCGGTGGTGGTGGAGTAACTCCCCGCACGCTTCGGTCCAGACAACGGCGCCCGTGTGGCGCCGTTGTTGTATCCGGGGGGAGGATTAACGCGCCTGTAGCCCTTGCTCTGCTACGGTCGGCACACCCTCGCACAGGACGTGTCCATGGCCCTGCATCGATTCATCGTGGTAGGCATGCTGCTGGCGCTGGCCGGCTGCAACACCCCAGCGTCGTACGAAGGCGCGGATTTCCCTGCATCGGCGCAGTGCCGCGTGCAGTGCCAGGCCGGCTATCGCAGCTGCATGGCGCAGAATGACTCTCTCGGCAGCCGCCAGAGCAATTGCGAGCAGCGGATGGTGCCGGCGCCGGACAAGCGCTGCAAGGACGTGGACAACCCGGACCTGCGCCATGCCTGCGAACTGAAGACGCATGACTGTACGATGCGCGCGCCGATGATGTCCTGTGGCGAACGCCGGGATTCCTGCATGAGCAGCTGCGGCTGAGCAACGATCGTGCGCGCGGGCGCATAATCGGCTGATCCACCTGTACAGGATCTTCTGCATGAGCACCACGCTGTATGGTTCGACCAGTACCGCCGCGCTGGTGGTGCACTGGCTGCTGATCGAGCTGGGCATCGAGCATGAACTGGTGCTGCTGGATTTCGACGCGCGCGAGCACAAGTCGGCGCAGTACCTGGCGCTGAATCCGGCCGGTGTGGTGCCGACACTGCTGATCGATGGCCTGGTACTGACCGAAGCGGCGGCCATTGCGTTGTACCTGGCTGATCGCCATCCGGACGCCAATCTGCTGCCCGCGCTGGGCACGCCGCAGCGCGCCGATGCCTACCGCTGGATGTTCTGGTGTGCCAATACGCTGCAGCCGGCCTATCGAGCCTGGTTCTATCCACACGAAATGGCGGGCGAGGCGAATATCGAGGCCAGCCGCGGCATGGCACGGCAGCGCCTGGAAGCGGCCTGGCAGCATGTGGCCGCGCACCTGCATGCACATGGCCCCTACCTGCTGGGCGCCACGCCCTGCGTGGTCGACTACATGCTGGTGATGCTGATGCGCTGGTCGCGCAACATGCCCAGGCCCACCGACACCTGGCCGGTACTGAAGGCGCACGCCACGTCGATGAAGGCGCGCCCGGCGTTCGCCGAGGTGTACCGCCGCGAAGGCATCACCGACTGGCTGTAAGCCAGCCGGGGAGGAGGGCGTCCGGGTAGAAGGGGGGCGCTGGGGTAGAGTCGACTGTCAGTCGACTATCGCACGCAGTGCGGGCTTTTCCGCGGATGCATATGAAGGGTGAGGAGGGAGTCGACTAACAGTCGACTCTACCAACAGTCGACTCTACCAACACGCTCCGCTACGCGGCGGCGAGGCGGGTTACAGGATTTCCAGCACTGTTTCCGGTGGACGGCACAGGCGTGTGCCCTTGTCCGTGCGCACCACGGGGCGGTTGATCAGTCGCGGGTGTTCGGCCATCGCGGCCAGCAGCGTGGCCTCGTCCGCACCTTCCAGGCCCAGTTCGGCGAACTGCGCTTCCTTGCTGCGCACCAGATCACGTGCGCTCAATCCTGATTCGGCCAGCACCTGGCGCAGTGTGGCCACATCGGGTGGATTGCCGAGATACTCGATCACCACTGGCTCGAAGCCGGCATCACGTATCAGCTTCAATGCGCCGCGCGAGTTGCTGCAGGCCGGGTTGTGCCAGATCGTCACGGGCATCAGAACCACTCCAGCAGCGACACGCCCACGCCCACGTAGGTGGCCTTGTGGTTGTAGTCGATCAGGCTTTCGCCATAACCGTCGAACACCTGCACATGCCCGCGCAGCAGGTTGCTGATCGGGAAACCGTAATCCAGCTGCAGGGCACCGTGCGAGCGGCTGCCGGTGCGCAGCGAATGGCGCGCCATCAGCGAGACTTCGTGGCCGTTGCGGTTCCAGGTCAGGGTCGCATCACCGCGGCCCATGTAATCCTCGATGTCCGGGTTGTTGTCGTCGCTGCGGGTCTCGGGAATGCGGTACCAGGGGCGCAGCACCAGCGCCCAGTTCTCGCGGTCCAGGCCGATGTTGAGCATCACCCGGTTCCAGCTGCGCGAAAGCGGGTCGGCGCGGCCGTTGGATTGGTGGTTCAGCGCGATGCCGGTCATGCGCCCGCGCCAGCCACCGATCGAGTAGCCGTTGCGGAACACCATCATCACTTCCGGCTCGTAATTGGTTTCGCGGAACGGGCGCGAATCCTCGCCGTTGTAGGCCTGCCAGCGCGAGCTCTGGGTGTAGCCGGCCCAGATGTCGCCATTGTCGCCGAACAGGTTCTCGGCGATCTTGGTCTTGAAACTGATCTGGAACTTCAGCTCGGCACTGTCCAGCACCTGCGGCGTGGTGACCGTGTTGGCCGGGTTCGGCGAATGCGGCGTGGTGTTGCGATCGCTGGTCCAGAACGCCGGCAGCAGGTACACCGGCTTGTAGGCGCGCAGCTGGAACGGGCCCAGCTTGGAGTCCTCGGCCAGTTCCCAGCGGCTGTCCAGCAGCGAACCGCGGCCAGCATTGGCCAGTGCGCTGTCAGGGGCTGCTGGACGGAACAGATCGCTGACCCGCTCGCGCAGCTTCTCTTCGCCCTGGCTCACGCGTGCAGTCTGGCGTTCTTCGCGACGGGCCTGCGCGGCCGCCTCGGCCGCAGCGTCGGCCTCGGCAGTGGCCTGCGGGGTACGGCCGAACTGGCGGTCATAACAGGCCAGGCGGGCAGCATCGGTGGTAATCGCCGCGCACGCGGCCGGCGAGGCTTCGGCGCTGGGCGCGAACTCCTGCGCGGCCAGCGGCGCACTGGCCAGGGCCAGCGCCAGCGGCGCGAGACGGGGAAGCAGCGGAGACAGGGTCATTGCAGCAGGCCCTTAGGTGAATACGGGAATCGCACAGTGTGGCGGCTGCACCGGTTCACGGCCAGCCCCCACGGTTTATGCACGGGCACCGCGTGCGCGCGGCGTGAAGGCAGTGCGGGTTACAGGAACCAGGCGAAGGCGAACAGGCCGAGCATCGCGATCACCACGGCCAGTTTCAGCGCCAGGCCGAGCAGGATACCGAGCCAGGTGGCCAGGCCTACCCTGGTCGAGCGCCCCAGTTCGCGGGTGTGCCAATACTCGCCGGCCAGGGCGCCGATCAGGGGGCCTGCAAAGAGGCCGATCGGCATGAAGAACAGGCCGACGATGCTGCCGACGAACGTACCCCACAGTGCCTTGCGGCTGGCACCGACCCGCTGCGCACCCACCACCGTGGCCAGCACGTCCACCAGCAGCGAGAGGACGGTCAGTACGCCCAGCGCGACCAGGGTCGGCCAGCCGACGTGGGTGAAGCCGTCCGCCCAGGCCGCCAGCAGCAGTCCGATGAACACCAGCGGGATGCCGGGCAGGGCCGGCAGGATGATTCCGGCGATGCCGACAAGGACAAAAATGACCGCTAGCAGATATAAGATGAATGAGAGTCCCATGCTGTCCCGTATGGTCGCCGTTTTGGGGTTGACAGTGAAAGATTTTGCCAGTTGCTTTTTCGTTTTGGGCGGGTTAAGTTGCAGTCGCTGAGCTTGGCAAGGTCACCGTGGATCGTGGCCTGATGAAGCAAGATCTTCCCGATCCGCTGCATCGATGCACCTCGCTTCCCCCTTGCTTGTCAGCCGCCCACCAGGCGTTTCCAACAACAAGAGAGAGTCACCAGGGAGTTAGTGAGATGTCTGATCGCGAGACCGGTACCGTCAAGTGGTTCAACGATGCAAAGGGCTTCGGCTTCATCAGCCGTGAAAACGGCGAAGACGTGTTCGTGCACTTCCGTGCCATCCAGACCCAGGGCTTCAAGAGCCTGAAGGAAGGCCAGAAGGTCACCTTCACCGTCGTGCAGGGCCAGAAGGGCCTCCAGGCCGACGCCGTGCAGCCGACCTGATCGCGCTGCAAGCCGTCACATGAAAAAGGCCCGCGCAAGCGGGCCTTTTTTCTTTGCCGCCGGCCCGGCGCAGGTCAGCGCAGGATGACCTTGCCGTTGACCACGCGCACGTAGGTGTTTTCGCGGATGCCGCCGAGGTCGCGCTGGTTGACCACGATGGTGCGGCCATCGTCCATGCGCACGCTGATGTCGTAGGTATCACTGGTCACGTTCTTCTGGATCTGGTTGCCGGCCAGCGCGCCACCGACCGCGCCTGCGGCCGCAGCGATGTTCTTGTTGCCACGGCTGCCACCGGTGTGATCGGAGATCTCATGGCCGGCCACGGCACCGACGATGCCGCCGAGGATGGCGCCGGTCGCGCTGGGCGCGGTGCGGCCCGACGGCACGGTGTTGATGCGGGTGACGATGCCACAGTCAGCGCAACGGCCCTGGTTGTAACCGCCGTTGTTGCCGTAGCCACCATTGTTGTAGCCGTTGTTGTAACCACCGCCACCGTAGCCGGGCGAGGTGGCACAGCCAGCCAGGGCGAGGGTAGCGATGGCGCTGGCGGCAATGAGCTGGATCTTCATGGAGCGTCTCCTGGCCGTGAAGGCGGGTGTGTTGGGTGGTACTGCGTCATGCAGCAGGGTGGACGAATCCTCTCCTTTCGAACGTGAACAAGGTGCCAACCAGGTGTGCCTTGCCCGGCTACAGGATGAATGCGCGTCAGCGGAAGTCCTGGTGGCAGGCGCGGCAGTCGGCCTGCACGGTTTCCACGACCTTGGCCAGGGCGGTGCAGTCACTGGGCGGAGCCGCCAATGCGGCGTTGAGGTTGCCGCGCAGCTGGCTGGCGTGCTGCTGGAACCGGCCGTTGTCCTTCAGCCCGGGAAAGGCCAGGTCGAGGTCGTTGGACAGAAGGCGCAGGGCCTGCAGCCGCGGCACGCTGTCGGCCAGGCTGCAGCGGTTCTGCTGCTGGGCCTGCTGCAGCAGCTGCGCTTGCCGCTGCATCACCTGCATCAGGCTGTCCGGGAACGGGTCGCGGCGGGCCTGCAGGGCGCGGCCGACCACGACCGTGGCGACCAGGCCGATCAGCAGGCCCAGGCACAGCACGAACAGGTACCGCTGGGCAGTGGACGGGCGGCGGGGCGGGCTGGCGTTCATGGCGGGCTCTCCTGGCGTGCAACGGTGGGTTCGATGCCGGCGCGCTGTAGGCGCTGGCGCCTGCACGTTAAAATAGCCGCATGAACGAACAGGTCAAACAACGCTTCGCCGGCATCGAACGGCTGTATGGCGTAGGTGCGCTCGAGCGCCTGCAGGGCAGCCGCGTGGCGGTGGTGGGCATGGGTGGGGTCGGCTCGTGGGTGGTGGAAGCGCTGGCGCGTTCGGCGGTCGGCCACCTGACCCTGATCGACGCCGATGACATCTGTGTGTCCAACACCAACCGGCAGCTGCCGGCGATGGAAGGCAACTACGGCCGCAACAAGGCCGAGGCGATGGCCGAGCGTTGCCGTGCGATCAACCCGGACATCGAGGTCGATGCCGTGCAGGCATTCCTGACCGTGTCGAACATGGCCGAGTTGCTGGACCGTGGCTTCGACCTGGTGATCGATGCCTGCGACAGCTTCCGGGTGAAGGTCGAGACGATCGCCTGGTGCCGTCGCCGCAAGCTGCCGCTGCTGACCGTGGGGGCTGCCGGTGGTCGCACCGATCCGACCCTGGTGCGCATCCGCGATGTCTCGCGCACCGAGCACGACGCCATGCTGGCGCTGATCCGCAAGAAGCTGCGCAGCGAGTTCAATTTCCCGAAGAATGCCAAGCGCTATTTTGGCGTACCGGCGGTGTACTCGCTGGAAAACGTGAAGTATCCGCAGGCCGATGGCAGCGTCTGCGGCATCCGCCCGAACCTCGGTGCGGATGCTGCATTGAAACTGGACTGTGGCGCAGGCCTCGGTGCGGCAACCCACATCACCGGTGCCTTCGCCTTCGCGGCGGTCGGCAAGGCGCTTGAAATGCTGCTGGAGCCGAAGAAGGTGAAGGCCGAAGTGGTCGAGTCCAGCGAGGTGTGATGGATCGTGCCGGCCAGCGGCCGGCACCTGCCCGTTACATTGCCGGCAGCGCGAACAGGCGCCGCGCATTCTCCGTCGTGGCCTGGGCCACCGCGTCCAGCTCCATCCCGCGCAGTGCGGCCACGTGGCGGGCGATGACTGCCAGTCGCGCTGGTTCGTTGCGCTGGCCGCGGATGCCGGCGTCAGGCTGGTCGGGCGCGTCGGTCTCCAGCAGCAGCTGTTCCAGCGGCATCCCGCGCACCAGGCGCTGCAGCCGTTGCGCGCGATCGTAGGTCAGCGGACCACCGAGACCGAGCAGGAAGCCTTGCCGATGCAGTTGCGCGGCCTGTTCCGGGCTGCCGGAAAAGCTGTGCACCACGCCGCGCAGGCCGCCGACGCGACGGATCGCGGCAATGACCGCATCCACCGCGCGTCGCGCATGCACGATCACCGGCAGCTCGAACTCGCGGGCCAGTTGCAGCTGGCCGATGAAGTACGCCAGTTGCGCCTCTGCATCCAGTCCCTCGACGAAGAAGTCCAGCCCGCATTCGCCGATCGCGCACGGGCGTTCGCGATCGATCCATTCGCGCAGCAGCGGCAGATGGTCGGGCCGGTGCTCGGCCAGGAACATCGGATGCAGGCCGTAGGCCGGGTACAGCCCCGGTGCCTGCCGGCAGACCTCGCGCAGCTTCGGCCAGCTGGCGGCCGTGACGGCCGGTACCACCTGCTCGCGCACGCCCGCGGCGCCCGCGCGCTCGATCACCGCCGTGCGGTCAGCATCGAATTCACTGGCATCCAGATGGCAGTGGCTGTCGACCAGCGGGATCAACGCTGTTCCAGCGGCGGCGGGGCCGGGACTGTATTGCGGCTCTTCCAGTTGGCCAGCAGCAGGGTGCCGAAGCCCAGTACCAGCTCGTCGACGAACGGAATCGGGTCGGGAATGAACAGGGTCAGCACGAACAGGCCGGCGGTCAGCTTGAACAGGGTGGGGTAGCGCAGCCGGCGGGCCCATTGCAGTACCGGCAGCAGCATCGGGTAGGCCATGGCGTGGATCCTCGTGGGGAATATGCAAACGCTACCACGGGCCCAGCATTTCCCGATGCTGAATGGGTTACAGGAATGAGCAGGAAATGTGGAGATTCCGTTCAGGCAGTGCATGCTGCAATCTGGGCCGAGAACGTTGCGGATGGTCCGCAAGGAGCAGGTCATGAAAAGCACAACTACAACTGTCCTGGTCGCAGCGGGCGCGCTGCTGGTCGGTGGCATCGCCACCGCCGCCTTCATGAAGAGCGGCGACAAGTCGCCTGATTCCATCAGCGCCGGAACCCCCAACGGTGAATCGCGGCTGGTTGACGGCAATGCCGTTGACGATGGCGCGCGTGGTGACAAGCTCGACCCGTCTGCACCGCGCGGGCTGGAATACGCCGACGTGCTGAAGGTCGACCCGATCACCGAGAAGCAGAAGGCCTACGCCACCGTGATCGGCACCGATCCCGTGCGCGAGACCTCCACCACCCAGACCCCGCACGAGGTCTGCCAGGACGTGACCGTGCAGGAGCGCCTGCCGGAGCGTGACGGCAACGTCGGCGGCACCGTGGTCGGCGCGGTGGTCGGCGGCCTGCTCGGCAACCAGGTCGGCGGTGGCAACGGCAAGAAGGCCGCGACCGCAGCCGGTGCCGTGGCCGGTGGCTTCATCGGCAACCAGATCGACAAGCGCCATGTGGGTGGCCGCGTGGTCAACCGCACCGAGCGCCAGTGCCACACCGAGACCGCCACCTCCGAGTCGAGCCGTGTTACCGGCTACAACGTGACCTACCGCAACGAGGACGGCACCACCGGCACCATGCGCATGGCCAGCAAGCCGGGCAACCGCATCGCCATGGGCACCAATGACGTGGTGAAGGGCTACAACGTGACCTACCGCTACGACGGCGCCGAGAAGACCGTGCGCATGGACAACAAGCCGGCCAGCGATCGCCTGCCGGTGGTCGATGGCCAGCTGGTCACGCAGACCGCTGCTGCCGGCGCCACTGCAGCCACGCGCCAGTAATCCAGAATACGTGCTGTACCCGACGGGCCGGCGCATGCCGGCCCGTTTCGTTGTGAGCGCGGGCATTCATCCGTGTGGAGGCGGAATCCACCATCATGGTGGCCCCTTCGACATGGAGTCGGCATGAGCATCTTCGACCTGCGCCTGGAAACCGAGCGCCTGATCCTGCGTCCGCTGCTGCGCGAGGACTACGAACCCTATCTGGCGTTCTGCGCCGACGAGGAAACGATGCGCACCCTCGGTGGCGTGCAGCCGCCTTCGGTAGCCTGGCGCGGCTTCTGCAGCCTGGCTGGCGCCTGGCAGCTGTTCGGCTTTTCGATGTTCAGCGTGATCGAAAAATCCAGCGGGGACTGGATCGGGCGGATGGGCCCCTGGCAACCGCAGGACTGGCCGGGTACCGAGGTCGGCTGGGGCATCCGCCGCGCCAGCTGGGGCCGGGGCTATGCGCCGGAAGCGGCGGTCGCGGCGATCGACTGGGCCTTCGACACGCTGGGTTGGCACGAGGTGATCCATACCATCGCCGAGAACAACGACAACTCGCGGGCGGTCGCGCGCAAGCTGGGCAGCACGTTGCTGCGGATGGGCGAACTGCCGCCGCCGTACAACGACAAACCGATGCAGATCTGGGGCCAGTCGCGCGAACAGTGGCGGCAGCGTGCACGCTGAACGTGGCCCGGTAGTGCCGGCCGCTGGCCGGCAATCGCTTGGATCCAGCTGCATGGAGGATGCCGGCCAGCGGCCGGCACTACCGGGGTGCCATGCTGCATCCGCGCTTGGCATTCCCTGGCGCACTTGCCAGACTGCACGCAGCCGGCCGCCGGCCGGATCCGATGGAGCAGGCAATGGTGGAAGAGCGCGTCCCGCTGACGGTGCATGGCATGTCGGTCTCGGGCAATTGCCACAAGGTCCGGCTGCTGCTTGAGCAGCTCGGCAGCCGTTACCGCTGGGTGGAAGTGGACAGTGCCCATGGCCAGACCCACACGCCCGAATTCCTGGCGCTCAACCCGAATGCCAAGGTGCCGCTGATCGTCCGCGACGACGGCCGCGTGCTGACCGAGTCCAACGCGATCCTGTTCTGGCTGGCCGAAGGCACGCCCTACCTGCCCAGCGATGGCTGGGAGCGTGCGCAGGCGTTGAGCTGGATGTTCTTCGAGCAGTACACGCACGAGCCGTGCGTGGCGGTAGCGCGCTTCATCCGGGGCTGGACGGCGCCCGACTCGCCACGCCGTGCCGAACTGCCACGCCTGCACGAGCGTGCCGCCACCGCGTTGGCGGTGATGGAGCAGCACCTGCGCGAAGCGCAGTGGTTCACCGGCAGCGGATACGGCATTGCCGATATCGCCCTGTTTGCCTATACCGATGTGGCGGGCGAGGGCGGCATCAGCCTGGAGCCGTTCCCGGAAGTTCGCGCCTGGCTGCAGCGCGTGCGTGCGCAGCCGCGCTTCCTGCCGATGCCGGCGGTGACCGCCGAGGTGCGCTCGCGTTTCGAGGCGGCCTGATGCCCACAGGGTAGCGCCCGGTATTGCCGGGCGGAACGCAACAACGACACGGAGGGTGTTCGATGTTCGCTGTGGTTCCGGATCCGATTCCCGCGCGCATGCGGGGGTTCAACCGCGCCGAGGTGTGCGACGTCAATTTCCTTGAGGCGGTGCGCGGGTGGCGCGGGACGCCGCGCCCGCGACCCGCGGCAGATGCTCCGATCCTGCCGGGCAGTACGCTCACCGCTGCCGCCTTCGATGAACTGTTCGACTCGCAGCTGGCCAGTCGCCAGCTGGACCTGATGGCGCGCGTGCTGCGCGTGCAGAACAAGGTCTTCTACACCATCGGTTCGTCCGGCCATGAAGGCAACGCGCTGCTGGCGCGGGCCTGCCGGCACACCGATCCTGCCTTCCTGCACTATCGTTCCGGCGCCTTCATGGCCGAGCGTTCGCGGCAGGTGCCGGGCATCGACCCGCTGCGCGATGCGGCACTGTCCTTCGCCGCCAGCGCGGATGATCCGGCCAGCGGTGGCCGCCACAAGGTGTGGGGCAGCAAGCCATTGTGGGTGCTGCCGCAGACCTCGACGATTGCGTCGCACCTGCCCAAGGCGCTGGGTACCGCGCTGGCCATCGAGAGTGGCAAGCGGCTGGGGCAGGCGCTGCCCATTCCCACCGACAGCATCGTGCTGTGCTCGTTCGGCGATGCGTCGGCCAACCACGCCACCGCGCAGACCGCCTTCAATACCGCGATGTGGTCGGCCTACCAGAAACTACCGGCGCCGATCCTGTTCGTCTGCGAGGACAACGGCCTGGGCATCTCGGTGAAGACCCCCGATGGCTGGATCGCCGAGCGCTTCAGCCACCAGCCGGGGCTGGACTATTTCTTTGCCGATGGCCTCGACCTGGCCACCGGGCACGCCCAGGTGCAGGCGGCGGTGGAACACTGCCGGCGCACGCGGCGGCCGACCTTCCTGCATCTGCGCACCACGCGCCTGATGGGCCATGCCGGCACCGACTTTGAAGTGGAATGGCGCGCGCTGCCGGAACTGTGCGCGGCCGAGGCGCAGGATCCGCTGCTGCGCTCGGCGCAGATCGCGCTGGAATCAGGCTGGATGGATGCGGCCGCCATCGAAGTGGCCTACGAAACGATGCGCGCGCGCTGCATGGCCGCTGCCGCCGATGCCGAAGGCAGTGCGAAGCTGCAGTCGCTGCGGGAGGTGATGGCGCCGCTGGCACCGTACACCCCTGCAGCGGTGCAGGCCGAAGCGCAGCGCGAGGTCGCTGCCGAAGCACGCGAGGCACTCTATGGCGGTGCCGAGGCATTGCCGGAACGACAGACGCCGCGGCATCTCGCAATCCAGATCAATCATGGTCTGCAGGAGCTGCTGGCCAAGTATCCGCAGAGCCTGCTGTTCGGCGAGGACGTGGCGCAGAAGGGCGGTGTCTACACCGTCACCAAGGATCTGCTGCGCCGCTTCGGGCCGCGCCGGGTGTTCAACACCCTGCTGGACGAGACCATGATCCTGGGCATGGCGCAGGGCCTGGCCAACATGGGCACGCTGCCGATCCCGGAGATCCAGTACCTTGCCTACTTGCACAACGCCATCGACCAGCTGCGTGGCGAAGCCTGTTCGCTGCAGTTCTTCTCCAACGACCAGTACCGCAACCCGATGCTGGTGCGGGTGGCCGGGCTGGGCTACCAGAAGGGTTTCGGCGGCCATTTCCACAACGACAACTCGGTCACCGCCCTGCGCGACATCCCCGGGCTGGTGGTCGGCTGCCCATCGCGCGGCGACGATGCGGTGATGATGCTGCGCACGCTGGCGGCGCTGGCCCGGGTGGATGGGCGCGTGGCGGTGTTCCTCGAGCCGATCGCGCTGTACATGAGCAAGGACCTGCATGAGCCGGGCGATGGCCAGTGGCTGTTCGACTACCCGGCCCAGGGCCGGGCACTGGTGCCGGGCGAAGGCCGTGTTTACGGGCCGGAGGCTGGCGACCTGGTGGTCTACACCTACGGCAATGGCGTGCCGATGGCGCTGCGCGCAGCGCGGGCCATCGAACAGCAGCTGGGCTGGCAGGTACGGGTGGTCGACCTGCGCTGGCTGGTGCCGCTGGATGCCGGCTTCATCGCCAGCCAGGCCGCCAGCGCACGGCGCGTGCTGGTGCTGGACGAGGGCCGCCACAGTGGAGGGGTGGGCGAGGGCGTGGTCACCGCACTGGTCGAGGCCGGTTTCGGCCACCTGCCGCTGCGCCGGGTCTGCGGCGCCGATACCTATACCCCGCTGGCAGGGGCAGCAATGTTCGGGCTTCCAAGCGACAATGCGGTGATTGGCGCCGCCCTTGAACTGGCGCAGGAACCTTGATGCATGTGTGGATTGGCGGGAATGTTGTTGCCGGCGCCGGTGGCGTCGGCCGAGGTGCTGCAGGCGCAGGTCCTGGCCATGGGCGAGGCGCTGCACCACCGCGGGCCGGATGATGGCGGCAGCTGGGTCGATGCCGCGGCAGGCATCGCGCTGGCGCACCGTCGGCTGAGCATTCTCGATCTGTCGCCGCTGGGCCACCAGCCGATGGCCTCGTCCGATGGCCGCTACGTGATGGCCTACAACGGCGAGGTCTACAACTTCGCCGCCCTGCGTGCCGAACTGGAGCCGTTGGGGCATGCTTTCCGTGGCCATTCCGACACCGAAGTGCTGCTCGCGGCGATCCTGCAGTGGGGCATGGAAGAAACCCTGCAGCGTTGCAACGGCATGTTCGCCATCGCGCTGTGGGATCGCCAGGCGCAGTGCCTGTGGCTGGCACGCGACCGCGTTGGCAAGAAGCCGCTGTACTACGGCTGGGCCGGTGACACTCTGGTGTTCGGTTCCGAACTGAAAGCGCTGTGGCAGCACCCGGCGTTCGACAACGACATCGACCGCGACGCGCTGACCCTGTTGCTGCGGTTGGATTACATTCCGGCCCCGCACAGCATCCACCAGCGCTGCTACAAGCTGATGCCCGGCCGCGTGCTGCGCCTGGACGCCGAAGCCGTAGCGGCGGGTGCATCGGCGCATCGCCCGGAGCAGGCGCAGCGCCCGTACTGGGATGCGCGTGCACGCATGCAGGCGGCACTGGCTGCGCCGTTCCAGGGCCGCATCGAGGAGGCAGAGGAGCAGCTGGACGGGCTGCTGCGCGACGCGGTGGCGCTGCGCATGGTGGCCGACGTGCCGGTGGGCGTGTTCCTGTCCGGCGGTACCGATTCGTCGCTGGTGGCGGCGCTGATGCAGGCGCAGAGCGGGCAGCCGGTGCACAGCTTCAGCATCGGCTTCACCGATTCGGGCCACGACGAGGCACCGCTGGCCAGGGAACTGGCCACGCATCTGGGCTGCGACCATACCGAGCTCTACGTCAGCGGCGCGGATGCACTGGCAGTCGTGCCGCAGCTGCCGGCAATGTTCGACGAACCCTTTGCCGATGCCTCGCAGGTGCCGACCGCGCTGGTCGCCCGGCTGGCGCGGCAGGGCGTGACCGTGGCGTTGTCTGGCGACGGCGGTGATGAGCTGTTCTTCGGCTATACCCGCTACGTGCGCGCGCTGCGCAACTGGCAGATGCTGGGCCGCGTGCCGGGCCCGCTGCGACGCTGGATGGGCGCGCGCGCGCAGCACCAGGGCGAGGCCTCGCGGACCGGCGGACTGGCCGCGCTGTTGGCCGAGTCCGGCGCGCGTGGCATTGGCGACGTGTACCGCAACCGCATCTCGCGCTGGCGCGACCCCGCCGCGGCAGTGCCCGGCGCACAGGCCGCCGGCAGCTTCTACGACCTGGCCGATCCGCTGCACGGTGCCGGCACGCCGGCCGACGCGATGATGCTGGCCGATTACGTGACCTACCTGCCGGATGACCTGCTCTGCAAGGTCGACCGCACCTCGATGGCGGTCAGCCTGGAGGCACGCGCGCCGCTGCTGGACTGGCGCGTGGCCGAGTTCGCCTGGTCGCTGCCGCTGGGCTTCAAGCGCAGCGAAACCACCAGCAAGGTGCTGCTCAAGCGCGTGCTTGGCCGCTACGTGCCGCAGTCGATGGTGCACCGGCCCAAGCGCGGGTTCGGCGCGCCGGTCAGCGACTGGCTGAAGGGCGACCTGCGGCCGTGGGCCGAAGATCTGTTGCAGCCGGCGCGCCTGGAGCGCGAAGGCGTGCTGTCGGCGGCGGCGGTGCAGCCGCTGTGGCAGCAGTTCCTGGGCGGCCAGCGCAAGTGGCATACCCACCTGTGGAATGTGCTGATGTTCCAGGCCTGGCAGGCGCATTGGCGGCAGGTGCGGACCCGCGTGACCGGGGGCTGATCTTCACCGGACGGCACGGGCCCGGCGTCTAGGCTGGGCCTCCCGCACCGTGAGGAGTATGTCCCTATGTCCGTCCCCACCATCGCCGTGTTCGTCGGCAGCCTGCGCAAGGATTCCTGCAACCGCAAGCTGGCCCATGCGCTGGAGAAGATCGCTGGCGACCGCGCGCGCTTTCAGTACGTGCAGATTGGTGATCTACCGCTGTACGACCAGGATTTCGATGGCCAGTACCCGCCTCAGGGCACCCGGCTGAAGGATCAGGTGCGCGCCGCCGACGCGGTGCTGTTCGTGACCCCCGAATACAACCGGTCGGTGCCGGGCGTGCTGAAGAACGCCATCGACATCGGCTCGCGCCCCTACGGTGACAGTGCGTTTGCCGGCAAGCCGGCGGCGGTGATCGGCGCCTCCATCGGCCAGATCGGCACCGCCGTGGCCCAGCAGCACCTGCGCAACAGCCTGGCCTTCCTGGACATGCACGTGCTCGGCCAGCCCGAGGCGTTCATCCATTTCAAGGACGGCCTGATCGACGCCGACGGCACGATCCACAACGAGGGCACGCAGAAATTCCTGCAGGGCTACGTGGACCGGTTCCTGGCACTGATCGCGGTGCATGTGAAGGGCGACTGAGACCGATGGGGTAGCAGCAGCCAGGCCGCGGGTCGGGATCCCGGCGCGCAGCGGCGGGCCCTGGCCCCACGTTCCGCTGAGCACCGGAGCCCGTGCGCTGCACGGAATCCGACCCTGGCCGCCTGATCTGCGATAATGACCCACCCGGGCGCCGCAACGGCGCCCGTCGCAGGCACTGCGACGCCCCCGCGCCAGAGTGGCCAGGCACTGGCGGATATCCCCCGTTTCTCCACGGCTTATCCACAGGCTTGTCCATGGCTGCCGGGGTCGGCGCATGCCTACACTCGTCCGGCCCACTTTTGCAGGAAACACCGCAGCATGTCCGCTCGTTCCGGCTTCCGTTCCAACCGCAGAGAGCGCGGTGATGGCTTTGATCGTGATCGCGACGAATCGCGTATCGACCAGTTGCGCGTTCCGCCGCATTCGGTGGAAGCCGAGCAGGCGGTGCTGGGTGGTCTGATGCTGGCGCCGGAGGCCTACGACCGGGTCAACGACCAGCTGACCGAGGGCGATTTCTACCGCCGCGATCACCAGATGATCTACCGCGCGATCCGTGAGCTGTCCGAGCGCGAGCGGCCGTTCGACGCGGTGACCCTGGGCGAGTGGTTCGAATCACAGGGCAAGCTGGAACTGGTGGGCGATGGTGCCTACCTGATCGAGCTGGCGAGCACCACGCCATCGGCGGCCAACATCGTGGCCTATGCCGAGATCGTGCGTGACAAGGCCGTGCTGCGGCAGCTGATCCAGGTCGGCACCGACATCGTCAACGATGGCTTCCAGCCTGAGGGCCGTGACAGCAGTGAGCTGCTGGCCTCTGCGGAGAAGAGCGTGTTCGCCATCGCTGAACAGGGTGCACGCGGCCGTACCGACTTCGTGGCGATGCCTGGCGCGCTGAAGGATGCCTTCGAGGAACTGCGCAACCGCTTCGAGAACGGTGGCAACATCACCGGCCTGCCGACCGGCTACAACGACTTCGATGCGATGACTGCCGGCCTGCAGCCGACCGACCTGATCATCCTCGCCGCGCGCCCGGCCATGGGCAAGACGACTTTTGCACTGAACATTGCCGAGTACGCGGCGATCAAGTCGAAGAAGGGCGTGGCGGTGTTCTCGATGGAAATGTCGGCCTCGCAGCTGGCGATGCGCCTGATCTCCTCCAACGGCCGCATCAACGCGCAGCGCCTGCGTACCGGCCAGCTGGAAGATGAAGACTGGAGCCGCGTCACCAGCGCGATCAAGATGCTGAAGGAAACCAAGATCTTCATCGACGATACGCCGGGCGTGTCGCCGGAAGTGCTGCGTTCCAAGTGCCGCCGCCTCAAGCGCGAGCACGACCTGGGCCTGGTGGTGATCGACTACCTGCAGCTGATGAGCGTGCCGGGCAACAGTGAAAACCGCGCCACCGAAATCTCGGAGATCTCGCGTTCGCTGAAGGGCCTGGCCAAGGAACTGCACGTGCCGGTGATCGCGCTGTCGCAGCTCAACCGATCGCTGGAAACACGTACCGACAAGCGCCCGGTGATGGCCGACCTTCGCGAATCGGGTGCAATCGAGCAGGACGCGGACATGATCGTGTTCATCTACCGCGACGATTACTACAACAAGGAAAATTCGCCGGACAAGGGCCTGGCCGAGATCATCATCGGCAAGCACCGTGGTGGCCCGACCGGATCGTGCAAGCTGAAGTTCTTCGGTGAGTACACCCGCTTCGACAACCTGGCCCACGACTCGGTCGGCTCATTCGAATAACCGTAGTGCCGGCCGCTGGCCGGCAACCACCCCACGGCTTGCAAACCATTCAGAACGCCAATCTTCCGTACGTGGCGTGTAAATGACATGTAACGCGAGGCTTCTACGATTCCGCCGCTGCTGCTCTTCGACGCCGCCCTTCGGCGTCCAGCGTGCCCAAGGAATCCGCCTCCATGCCGTCCCACGCTCCGCTTCGCCGCAATCTGCTGGCCCTGCTGGTCTGTGCTTCGCTGCCGTCGCTGGCTGTCGCTGAAACCGCCCCCGCGACCGACGCGCAGTCGGCCACGACCCTCGATTCGATCTCGGTGATCGGCCGCGGCGAAGCCCGCCAGGTGCAGCGCGTGACCGCCGAGGACATGAAGGTCCTGCCGCCCGGTGCCAACCCGCTGAAGCTGCTGGCGGCCAAGCCGGGCGTGCATTTCGAATCGGCCGATGCCACCGGCGCCTACGAATGGTCCACCAGCATCAGCCTGCGTGGCTTCAACCAGAATCGCCTGGGCTACACCCTCGATGGCATTCCGCTGGGCAACATGGCCTACGGCAACAGCAACGGCCTGCACATCAGCCGCGCGGTGATCAGCGAGAACCTGGGCGGTGCGGAGGTCTCCACCGGCATTGGTGCGCTGGGTACGCCGTCCACCAGCAACCTCGGCGGCGTGTTCCAGTTCTACTCGATCGATCCGTCCACCGAATATGGGGTCGTGCTGGCACAGAGCTTCGGCAGCGACAATGCGCGCCGCAGCTATGCGCGCCTCGATACCGGCGACCACCAGGGCTTTGCCGCTTACCTGTCCGGCGTGTATTCCGAAGGCGACAAGTGGAAGGGCAAGGGCTCGCAGGAACTGAAGCAGTTCAACGGCAAGGCCACCTACAACTTCGGCACGGACAGCAGGATCACCGCGCTGTCCAACGCTTCGCGCCGCGTCGAGGCCGACTACCAGGACCTGTCGCTGGAGATGATCGATCGCCTCGGCTGGGACTGGGACAACTACGCGCCGGACTGGGATCGCGCGGTGGCTGCTGCACGCGGAAAGTACAGTGGTGGCGTCAACAGCCCGTGGGACGCCTATTACTCCGGTCACGGCCTGCGCAATGACGATGTGTCCAGCATTGCCGGTGATTTCGGCCTGAACGAGTCGATGCGCCTGAAGGTCAACGTCTACAACCACAGCAACCGTGGCCAGGGCCATTGGTTCAGCCCGTCCAATCCGTCCAACCCGGGCACCAGCCGCGAGATCCCGATCTCGATCCGCACCACCGAGTATGCGATCGACCGCACCGGCGTGACCTCGGCGTTTACCTGGAACGTGGCGGGCCACGAACTGGAGGCGGGCCTGTGGTACGAAGACAACGGCCACAGCGTGCAGCGCAACTTCTACTACATCGACGGCCCGATCACCGACGACTTCTTCCTGCGCAATCCGGACCAGCGCGTGTGGCACCAGCGCTACACCACCATCACCCGCCAGTTCTACGTGCAGGACCGCTTCCGCCTGTTCGATGACCGCCTGACCATCGACATCGGCGCGAAGTCGCCGCACACCCGCACCCGCGTGCGCACGCCGCTGGGCAGCTATGCCAACAACAGCAGCCTGACCTCGAAGAAGGGCCTGCTCCCGCAGGCGGGCTTCAACTTCAAGCTCAACGAGGGCAACGAGATCTTCGGCTCGTTCGCCAAGAACGTGGCCGCCTACGCGCTGGGCGTGGGCAGCCCGTTCAACGTGCCGCAGGCCGCCTTCGATGCCAGCGCGAAGAACCTGAAGCCGGAACAGTCGCGCACCATCGAGCTGGGCTGGCGCGGCTACGGCCAGGGCTATGAAGCCTCGGTAGCGGTGTACGACGTCAAGTTCGACAACCGTCTGCTGGCCATCGCGCAGTGCGTGGGCATCCTCGGTTGCCCGGCGCTGTTCTCCAACGTCGGTTCGGTAACCAGCCGCGGCGCCGAGGCGACCCTGCAGCTGAAGCCGATGCAGGACCTGACCTGGTCCAACGCGCTGTCGTGGAATGACAGCACCTACGACAACGACTACGTCAACAACGGCGTGGTGCCGACCCGCGGCAAGAAGACCGTCGACACCCCGGAATGGATGTTCGCCAGCACCCTGGCCTGGACCCCGGGCCCGTGGGACCTGCGCCTGGCCGCCAACCATGTCGGCAAGCGTTACGTGACCTATACCAACGACGTGTCGGTGCCCAGCTACTGGCTGGTCAACGCTTCGGTGGCCTATGACTTCGGCACGCTCGGCCCGGCGCAGAACCTGACCGTGGCGCTGAACCTGACCAACCTGACCGACAAGCGCTACCTGTCCTCGATCAATACCAACGGCACCTACGCCGCCGACCCGACCCGCAGCCTGGCGACCATGCAGGTTGGCGCGCCGCGGCAGGTGATGGCCACCGCCACCGTGCACTTCTGATGCGCGGCCCCGTCGATCCGGAAAGCCGTCGTCGCCTGTTGCGCATGGCATGGCAGGGCACGGGGGCGGCGATCGCACTGGCGGCGATGCCGGGGCTGGCCACGGCCGGCCCGCGCCCGCGGTTGGGGCGTGATCCGTTCACCCTGGGCGTCGCCGCGGGCGATCCGGATCCGCAGGGAGCCGTACTGTGGACGCGTCTGGCGCCGGACCCACTCAACGGTGGCGGCATGCCATCGCGGGCGGTGCCGGTGCGCTGGTTCGTGGCCGAAGACCCGGGCATGCGCCGGCTGGTGCAGCGTGGCGTCGCCGCGGCGGTGCCCGAGCTGGCCCATTCGGTGCACGTGGAGGTCAATGGCCTGCGCCCAGGCCGCGACTACTACTACCGTTTTGCCTGCGACGGTGACGAGGAAAGCGCGGTCGGCCACTTCCGCACCGCGCCGCTGCCCGACACGCAGCTGCAGCAGCTGCGGCTGGCCCTGTGCACCTGCCAGGCCTGGAACAGGGGCTACTACCCGGTGCTGCGCGATATCGCGAAGAGTGATGTCGACCTGGTGCTGCATGCCGGTGACTACCTGTACGAGTACAGCCCACTGCAGAACGCGCGCGGACGCACGCTGGATGCGGAACGCTTCAGTGGCGAGACCGTTGGCCTGGAGCGCTACCGCGACCAGTACGCGCTGTACAAGCTCGATCCCGATCTTCAGGCCGCGCACGCCGCCCACGCGTTCGCGGTGATCTGGGACGACCACGAAGTGCAGAACGATTACTCCGGCATCCATCCGGAGAAGCCCGGCGTCTCGACGGAGGACTTCATCGTTCGCCGCGCGGCGGCCTACCGCGCGTTCTACGAACACCTGCCGATGCGTAGTACGCCTGCGGGCAACGGTGGCCTGCGCGTGCATCGGCGCCTGCGTTACGGCGATCTGGCACAGCTTGCGCTGCTCGACTGCCGCCAGTTCCGTCCGGCCAATCCCTGCGGGGTGGGCGAGTCGCCGCGCTGCGACGCTGCGTTGGATCCACGCATGAGCATGCTGGGCGTGGGCCAGGAAGCCTGGTTCGCGCAGTCGATGGCGGCCGCACGCGGCACGCGCTGGAACGTGGTGGTGCAGCAGCTGCTGATGGCGCAGCTGCGGCTGGACGGCGGCACGGCGCGAGAGCGCTTCTGGAACGATGCCTGGGACGGCTATCCCGCCGCACGCAAGCGATTGCTGCAGGCGATGCAGGCAGGCGGGCAGGGCAATGCCATCGTGCTCGGTGGTGACTGGCATTCCACTTTCGTCAACGACCTGAAGCTGGATTTCGACGCGGCCAGCGCGCCGGTCGTCGCCACCGAATTCATCGCTCCGGCGATCAGCAGCGGCGGCGACGACACACCGTACGGGCCGTACTATGGGCCGTCGATAGCGCAGAACCCGCACATCCGCTATTTCGACGGTGACCGCCGCGGCTGGTGGAAGCTCCAGCTGAACCGGCAGACCGTGGATGCGGAGCTGCGCTTCGCCGACAGCGTGCTGCGCGCGGATGCGTCGGTGCGTACTGCGGCGCGCTTCCAGGTCATCCACGGCCGCCCGGGCGCAGTGCCGCTGTGAATCCGTTCGGTCGTGCCGGCCGCTGGCCGGCAACCTGATCAATCTTCGGTTTCCCCACCACCGGATTCATCGCCCCGAGCCGGGTTTCGTCGCAAACCGTTTGCGGGCGGCCAGAGCGGGGCGCCAAGGTGTCCGCAGGCGGCAAGGTGCCGCCACAAGGAGACCGTGATGAAGACCCTGTTCGCGCTCGGCGTGTGGTGCCTGCTGTTCGTGCTGTGCTGGCCGCTGGCGATCCTCGCCCTGATCGCCTGGCCGTTCGTGTGGCTGCTGAGCCTGCCGTTCCGCCTGGTCGGCATCACCTTCTCGGCCCTGTTCGCCTTCCTGCGCGCGCTGTTCATGCTGCCGGCGCGGCTGCTGGGTGGCCGGGCGGTGGCGGCATGAGGGTGCTGCTGCTGGTCGGGTTGGCCCTGCTGGCCGGCCCGGCACTGGCGGAACCGCCGGCACCGGCACCGTCCTCGGCGTGGCTGGAACGGCAGCAGGCGGCCGCTGCCGATGAGGCGGATGCGGCCGCGGCTCGATCCTCGAAAGCGCCCGTTGCCAAAGAGAGCTGTCGGGTCGTGAAGCAATGGAAGGTGGGGGACACCGTGGTCAAGCACCGCGTCTGTGACGACCCGCCAAAGCCGGCGCCGCCGGCCAAGCAAGGGTAGAGCCGAGCCTGCGCTCGGCTGCTTTTCGCAAGGGCCAGCCGAGCATGGGCTCGGCTCTACAACGGTTCGCGCATCAGGCCGCCTCTGCGCGCAGTGCGGCCTGCACCGCCGGACGCGCGTTGATCCGGCGGACATACGCCTCCAGCGCCGGCCACGCTGCAAGGTCGATCGCAAAGAACCGGCACCAGCCCAGCACCGTGAACAGATAGGCGTCGACCACGCTGAAGTCGGGCCCCATCAGGAAGTCCTGCGCCGCCAGGGTTTCCTGCAGCAGGTCGAAGCGCTTGAACAACTTCTGCCGGAAGAATGCCTTGGCCGCTTCCGGCAGATCGGCATTGAACAGCGGCGCCGAGCCGGCGTGGATCTCGCTGGTCACGAAGTTCAGCCATTCCTGCAGGCGCACGCGTTGCCAACTGCCCGCTGCCGGGGCCAGACCGCTGTCCGGCCGCAGATCGGCCAGGTACTGGACGATGGCCGGGCCTTCGGTCAGCACCTGGCCGTCATCCAGTTCCAGCGCGGCCACGTAGCCCTTGCGGCTGATGGTGCGGAAATCGCGACCATCGCTGGTGCGCTTGCTCGCGTTGTCGACCTTGATCAGTTCGAAGGGGAGGCCCAGTTCGCGCAGCACGATATGCGGTGACAGCGAGCAGGTGTAGGGGGCGTAGTACAGCTTCATGGGGGATCTCCGTTGGCGGGGAAGCAGGCGTGGGGCCTGCCGATGCAGGGCAGTCTGCCCAGCCGGGGAGGGGTGGTAAAATCAATGTTTGATTCGGTATCCATAAGCTGAGCTACTGCCGCACATGATGAATCTCGCGCATTGGCGGCTGCTGGTTGCGGTGGCTGACGAGGGCACGATCTCGCGCGCCGCCGAGCGCGTGGGCATCAGCCAGTCCGGTGCCAGCCAGGCCCTTGCCCAGCTGGAATCCTCACTGGGGTTTGCCGTGTTCGTGCGCGAACGTCGCCAGGTGGATGTCACCGCGCTGGGCCAGCAGGTGATCGAACATGCGCGCACCATGCTGGGTGGCCTGCAGGCCATCCGCGCGCTGGCCGACGACAGCCAGGGGCTGAGCGGGGCGCGCATCCGGCTGGCGACGTTCCCCTCGATCGTTTCAACCGTGCTGCCTGCGCTGCTGCGCGACTTCCAGCGCCGCCACCCTGGCATCGAAGTGGTCGTGGTGGAGGGCACGGACGAGGAGGTCGAGCAGTGGCTCGACTCGGGCGCTGTCGACGTGGGCGTGGTGATGAACCCCGCACTAGCGCGGTCACCCGTGGCCCTGGGCAGCGACGCGTGGGTGGCGGTGCTTGCACAGACCCATCCGCTGGGGCGTCGTGCGACCGAGCGCGGGATCGCGCTGGATGAACTGGCCGCCGAGCCCTTCATCCTCGCCACCGGCGGCTGCACGGTGAACGGCCAGCGGCTGATGGAAGACGCGGGCCTGCACTTGGCCGACGCACGGATCACGGTGCGCGACTGGGCCAGCGCCTGTGTGCTGGTGCGCGAGGGCCTGGGCGTTTCGCTGGTGCCCGAATCGACCTTGCCGACGGACCGTCACGGGCTGCGGGTGTTGCCCGTGGCCCCCGGCATCCGCCGCGTGTTCGGCCTGGTCTGCTCGGAGGTGGGGCGTGCATCGCGCGCCACGCAGGTCTTCGTGCAGGCGCTGGCTACCGCCGCTGCAGGCCGCGCGTCCTGATCAGCGTGAGCCCGCGGCCGGCGGTGCAGGGATGACCTGCTGCTGGCCATCGCTGTACATCATCATGATCTTCTCGCCGCGGTAGGGCAGTACGACTTCGGGCCGCCACGGATTGTCCTTGGGCGAGGTGGCCTTGGCCATCGGCTTGCAGCCGCTGTCCTTGATGCCGCAGCGGCGGATCGCAACCTGCAGGGTGCCACCTTCGGAGCGGTAATCGACCCCGGGAGAGTAGAACAGGGTTTCGCCCGGCATGCTGTAGCGGATCCTGATCTGGTTGGCGCCGTGCGGGCTCACTTCGACCGGCTGCACCGAGGCCCTGCGGTAATCGCCTTCAAGCGGTTCGGCTGCGCAGGCCAGCAGCGGAACCAGGGTTGCCATCAACACCACCGCAGCGGTGCGGCACGGGCGGGCGAGGGGGATCGAGCGCATGGACGTTCCTTCCTTGGTCAGATGCCCCGATCATTGGACCGCCGCATTGCAGCGTCAAGGCACTCAGTGACGGCAACAAAAACAGAACCGCCGAATCGGGGTTTTCGTCTGCAGGCAGGTCAGTTGAGGCAGAGGAACGGGCGCTGACGGATCTGTTGCCGTAGAGCTGCGTCCTGCATTGCTTGGTCTACATTTGGCGCCGCGAAGCGGCGCGTCGGCGCGTGGCTCTACGGTCAATCCGGAACCATTGGTCTTGAAGAAAAATCCCTATCCTAGCGGCGAAGCTCCGCGTCTTTGCTGTCCCGAGAGTGCTTGCATTTCCGGTTTTTATACCACAACATGAGGTCTCGATTCCGGAAACGCAAAGGTCGTCTTCGTGAGCAAACTTGAGCTGTCCAGTTTTGGCCCTCGTCGGGCAAAAGCGATTGTTGAACCCGCAGAGGTTGAGGCCCGTCTTCACGGGCTGCATCCAGACCTGACGTCCGTTATGTTGCGTGCTGCCGTTATTGGTGGTCTCGGTGCTCGAAATGATGTGACGCGGGCTTCCGCTCCTACTGCGGCGGGTGTCCAGCAATGGCTCAAGACGGTCGAGGACCTGCGCACGATCCTGGCCAAGGTTCAATGGAAGATTCATGAGCATAAAAATTGCCCTTTTATCAGTTCTCCGGAGCATGAAGTGTCAATTGTAGTGATGACCGGAAATGCTGAGACGGGCAGGGAAGGCTTTGATGATCCTACCAATCAGGCCGAGAAGGGCGCTGTCGCAGAAGGTTACGTGCAGAGCAACTACCAGCAACTTGAGCTGTTCAACGGTAATTCGCTGAAGGTTGCTAGAAGAAAGGGGAAGGAGACTCAAGTCTGGGCCCTGCTTTATCATTACGATCGGAGTTTGCAACAGGTTCGCTTCGAGCTTTCCTTGCCGACTGGATTTAGTAGGAAGAAGATCACGCAGTGGGGAGAGCGCTTGATTTTTGGAGCCGTTCCTAACGGCCCCGATGAGTTCATGATTCCGAAGGGAGAGCCAAACATCCCAACCACGGTTGAAGTTGTGCCCAAGAAGGGTGCGTTTTGAGTAGAAATTTATGTCTGACATTAATCCCAAGCAAATTTCTTTTGCCAGGATTAGACGGCGCCTGACGAAGGCGCAATTTGCCAAGGAATTGGGCGTAACGAGTCGTAGCGTTCAGAATTATGAGTCCGGAGCTTCTGCTCCGGACCTGGAAATGCTGGCGCACATGGCGAAGTTGCTCAGATTTCCACAGAGCTTCTTTTTTGTTGAGGATGACATGCCCGAGATTCAGGGGCATGCGGTTAGCTTTCGTAAGCTTTCGAAGATGACAGAGGCGACAAAGGCGTGTGCGTTTGCGGCTGGTTCAATCGCTTTCAAGATAAATCAATGGATTGAAGATCGCTTCGATTTGCCCTCGGCGGATCTGCCTGATCTGAGTGACCTGGGGCCGGAGGAGGCTGCGGCGACACTTCGCCGTGCGTGGAGTTTGGGTAATGCCCCTATTACGAATATCGTTCATTTGCTTGAGTCGAAAGGTATTCGTGTTTTCTCGTTGGTCGAGGAAACTCGGGATGTGGATGCCTTTTGTACTTGGTACGAAGGTAAACCTTTTGTTTTCCTGAACACCTTGAAATCTGCTGAGCGCAGTAGGTTTGATGCAGCGCATGAGCTGGGCCATCTTGTCCGTGACGTCTACACGATGCAGCATGGGGCGGGGCATGGGCCGGAAATGGAGCGGCAGGCGGACGCCTTTGCTTCCGCTTTCTTGATGCCTGAGGACAGTGTGGTTTCCTATCAACCGCCTGTTTGTACGATCAAGTATTTGATGAAGCTGAAGCATTACTGGGGCGTTTCGTTGGCTGCACTGGCCTATAGGTTTCGGTCTCTCGATTTGGTCAGTGAATGGAGTTATCGTAGCTTGTGCATAGAGATTGCGAAAAATGGTTATCGGACTAATGAGCCGGAGCCAATGGAGCGTGAGACTTCCCAGCTATTGGGGAAGGTGATGGATAGCCTTCGCGAGCATGGAAAGGGACGTCGGGAGATTGCTGCGAGCTTGAATTTGAGTGTGGATGAAATTGATGCACTCACGTTCCAGCTGACTAAGCTATCGGTGGTTTCGGGTGGAGCTGTTTCAACATCGAGCACAGCTCAGAAGGCACCGCCAAAGCTTCGACTAGTTAAATGACACCGGATGATGCGCAGTTCCGATTCATTTGATTTCTATAAAGAGTGAGAACGAAAAGCCCCGCCGAGGCGGGGCTTCTTCATTTCACAGCAAGGCCGGCCAGTTGGCCTTGTGGATGGCGCGCTTGCTTATGGCCATGGGGGCTTCGTGGACGAATTCTGGCAGTGAAGGGTGCGCATGGCCGATCTAGACTCCACTTGGTGCAGGACTTCTCTAAACAGCTGATGCAAGAGCGGCTTGCATCATACTCTGCCCATGCTGAGGAAGGTCGGACTATAAAATTTGGTCCGTACGAACATAATAGTCGTCGTGTGGACTTCTTACGAAATAACCAAGCTCCACCAGGTCTTCCAGATCCTGGAAGGCACTGGTGCGGCTGATATTAGGATACGATTCCATGTAATCTTGAGTCGACACAACTTCACCAGGCTGCGTGTGGGCCGCAAATTGCTTTGCGTTAAGTTCATCATCGCGCTGTGCTCTTGGGGCGAGCGAAATCGTGAGTTTTACTCCATCGCCAACTGAAGCCCACACGGGATCTCGGAGACCAGATTTTCGGCATTCTGAGACGATGCGTCCGGCCCCGCTACCCCATTGCTCAACGAGGCCTCTTACATGGGCTATATTGGCAATGTCAGGATTTACAGGGCGGGATACTTGAATGGAGGCAATGCTCTCCGCAGAGATTCCTTCCGGCAGGTTCCCAGGATTCCAAATCTCCAGCCTATTGGGATGGAGGGAGATCATCACAAAGGCGTTGGTCTGCGAGTAGTCGCGGTGAACGAGGGCATTCATCACCGATTCCCGTATTACAAAGGCTGACAGCTGTCGGTTGTCATGCCGTGTGTATCCATCGAAGTGGGACGAAATCGGAATGTGTCGCTCAAGGAATGATGTTATCTCATCAAATAAGTGGAAAAGTCCGCCCTGAATTATCCTGCTGTCTCTAAATGAAGATCGATCAGGCCCATCAAAAGCGGCGATCTTCACCTTTGATTGGTCAAGCCCTATTCCGGCCTTCGCGAAAAGTACGGCGGCCGAATTGAATATTTGGCCCGATGCAGATACACGCATGCTATCAAGCGCGTCCGTCTTATCACGAGCGTGCAGTTTATCTCCACCCGGGCGATCAAGCATTAGTCGCCAAGTGTTGAGAACCTGGTCGCCGTCGAGATCCTCGTAGTCCAACCCTGACGCTGGTTGGCGTTCCCAGCGCACTGGTTCCTCTGCTCGAGATGAGATCATTGACGATATCTCACGAGGTGTCGCCTGCTTCACAGCGCCCTCGTGCCAAATGTAAATGCCATCGTCAGCGACATAGGGGCGATCCGTCCCGGGTGGAACATCAATGATGATAATAGAGCGTTCTTTGATTTTCCGATCGATCACTGAAAATGCAGCCCGGGGGCTAATGATGTCTCGAATTCTGTAGGAGATTTCCTCTTTTTCGTGCCACTCGGGAATCCCCTGCACGCTCCCATCCAAAGAGACGCCCAGCATTATGCGGCCACCTGAACCATTCGCCAAGGAACATACCGCGGCTGCTACATCATTAATGTAAAAATTCTCAAAGACAACTAAGTTGTCGATATGGCTTGTACTCTTATTCATGAGCTTGTGTCACTTCCGAAGTTGTGGTCGGGTGTTGGAATCGCGAGACTTCGGAGAACTGACTTTCTATATACTCAAGCAATGATGTGTCGTCGGAAAACTGTTGAACCCAATTGCCCTGACGTTCGCTGATGGGCCGATCAGCTAATGTCGCGTCGTCATAGAGGTCTATTACGCGGATGTCGTCGATGACTGGGGTCTTCTTAAAGAAGGTGTGGTGACGGGGGGTGCCGTCCGCTTCCTTTCTAAATTGCTTCAGAAGGTGCCTCGCCGTTACCACGTCTCGATGGGCTACCAGATAGCGCGGTTTTCCTAGTTCTATTGCTTTTAGAATTTCTTTGTGGGTAATGGAGGGCTCATCGCCGTCTATGCCGCTTCCATAGCGCCCGTTTATTATTCCAAGCACGATGTCCGCTTTTTCAACTCCGGCAATGCAGTTCTCGAATGCAGTCAGGCCTGGATTTACCGGCATCGTCCCGCGATGCGACATCCAGACCTTATAGCCATACCCTCGAAGTACTGCGAAAATCTGATTTAGTAACGCCTCTTGGCCATATACAGATGAGCTGACAAAGATAGTTGGAGGGGTCATCGTGCACTTCCTTTCGATCCCATTAGATTGTCAGTCCGGGCGTGAGGCGTCAAGAACGCAGTCCGAAAGGATGTCTGCGTGTTTTTGTCGAAGAGATGAGATGCAGTGGTCGGCAGAAATGTTGCGCGTTGACTGTCATTACGCAAACAAAAAACCCCGCCGAAGCGGGGTTTTTCGTCTGCAGGTGAGTGCCGGCCAACGGTCGGCACCTACCATGATGCAGATCAGTTCGCCTTGTGGATGGCGCGCTTGCTGACCGCCATCGCCGCGTCGTGGATCACTTCCGACAGCGACGGGTGGGCGTGGCAGATGCGGGCCAGGTCATCGGCCGAGCCGCTGAACTCCATGGTCAGCACGCCTTCGTGCACCAGTTCGGAGACGTTGGCGCCGACCAGGTGCATGCCGAGGATGCGATCGGTTTCGGCATGGGCCAGGATCTTCACGAAGCCAGCCGGCTCGATCATCGCCACGGCACGGCCGTTGGCGGCGAACGGGAAGCTGCCGGCCTTGTACGGAATGCCTTCGGCCTTCAGCTGGGCTTCGGTCCTGCCGACCCAGGCCAGTTCCGGCTCGGTGTAGATGACCCACGGAATGGTGTCGAAGTTGACGTGGCCCGGCAGGCCGGCGATCAGCTCAGCCACCGCGATGCCTTCCTCGAAGCCCTTGTGCGCCAGCATCGGGCCGCGCACGCAGTCGCCGACCGCCCACACGCCGTTGACGCCGGTGTGGCAGTGCGCGTCGACTTCGATCTGGCCGCGCTCGTTGATCTTGACGCCGGTGCCTTCGGCCAGCAGGCCCTTGGTGGCGGCGCGACGGCCAACGGCCACCAGCAGCTTGTCCACGGTCAGGGTCTTTTCGCCTTCGCTGTCGGTGTAGGTGACAACGACTTCCTTCTTCTTGCCCTTGCCGGTGATCTCGGTCTTGGAGACCTTGGCACCGAGGCGGATGTCCAGGCCCTGCTTCTTGAATTCCTTGGCAGCGGTCTTGGCCACTTCGGCGTCGGCCACGGCCAGGAACTCCGGCAGTGCTTCCAGGATGGTGACTTCAGCGCCCAGGCGCTTCCACACGCTGCCCAGTTCCAGGCCGATCACGCCGGCGCCGATCACGGCCAGGCGGTTCGGCACTTCGGTGAAGTCCAGGCCGCCGACGTTGTCGACGATGGTGTCGCCGTCGAACTTGGCGAACGGCAGTTCGATCGAATCTGAACCGGCGGCGATGATGACGTTGGTGCCCTTCAGCTCGACGATGGAACCGTCATGCTGGGTGACCTTGACCACGTTGCCCGGCTGCAGTTCGCCGAAGCCGTAGTAGGCGGCGACCTTGTTGGCCTTGAACAGCATGCCGATGCCGCCGGTGAACTGCTTGACGATCTTGTCCTTGCGGCCAACCATCGCCTCGACGTCGATCTTGGCATCCTTGAAGCTGATGCCGTGGTCGCCAAAGATGTGGCCCATGTTCCAGAACTGGCGCGAGGAATCCAGCAGCGCCTTGGACGGGATGCAGCCCACGCGCAGGCAGGTGCCGCCGAGGGCCGGCTTGCCGTCCTTGCCCAGCGCTGCGTCGATGCAGGCGGTCTTCAGGCCCAGCTGGGCCGCGCGGATGGCAGCGTGGTAACCGGCCGGGCCGGCACCGATGACGACGACGTCGAATTGTTCAGCCATTGAATTATTCCTTGATGCATTACCAGAACCCCTCCGCGCAGGCGCGGAGGGGCGGGAGGTTTCTTACAGGCCGAACAGCATGCGGCCCGGGTTTTCCAGCTGGTTCTTGATGTCCACCAGGAACTGCACCGAATCCTTGCCGTCGATGATGCGGTGGTCGTACGACAGCGCCAGGTACATCATCGGCGCGATCACGACCTGGCCGTTCTGGGCGATCGGACGCTCCTTGATGGCGTGCATGCCCAGGATGGCGCTCTGCGGCGGGTTGATGATCGGGGTCGACAGCAGCGAACCGAAGGTGCCGCCGTTGGTCACGGTGAAGGTGCCGCCCTGCAGTTCATCCAGGCCCAGCTTGCCGTCACGCGCCTTCTTGGCGTAGTCGGCGATGGTCTTCTCGATGTCGGCGAACGACATGCGCTCGACATTGCGCAGGACCGGGGTGACCAGGCCCTTTTCGGTCGAGACGGCGATCGAGATGTCCGAGTAGCCGTGGTAGATGATGTCGTCGCCGTCGATCGAGGCGTTGACCAGCGGGAAGCGCTGCAGCGCGTTGGCGGCGGCCTTCACGAAGAAGCTCATGAAGCCCAGCTTGATGCCGTGGGCCTTGACGAACTCGTCCTGCAGTTCCTTGCGCGCCGCCGACACCTTGGACAGGTCGACTTCGTTGAAGGTGGTCAGCATGGCGGTGGAGTTCTTCGACTCCATCAGGCGCTCGGCAATGCGCTTGCGGATGCGGGTCATCGGCACGCGCTCTTCCGGACGTGCGCCACCGGCCTTGCCGGCGCCGCCGTTGCGGGCGAAGTTGACGATGTCTTCCTTGGTCACCGCGCCGCGACGGCCGGTGCCGTCGACGTCGGCCGGGTTCACGCCTTCGGTGATGGCGGTGAAGCGGGCGCCCGGCGGCAGCGCATCGGCGGCCGACTTGGCGGCCGGGGCCGGAGCGGCGGCAGCGGTCGGAGCAGCAGCGGCCGGGGCAGTGGCTGCTGCCGGAGCGGCTTCAGCAGCCGGAGCCGGGGCAGCAGCCACGGCGCCTTCTTCGATGATCGCCACGACCTGGCTGGAGGTCACGGTCGAGCCTTCGGCGAACTTGATTTCCTTCAGCACGCCGTCGACCGGCGACGGCACTTCCAGGACGACCTTGTCGGTTTCCAGGTCAAGCAGGTTTTCGTCGCGCTTGACGGCGTCGCCCACCTTCTTGTGCCAGGTGGCGATGGTGCCGTCGGCGACGGATTCGGGCAGTACCGGGGCTTTGACTTCGGTGGCCATTGCGGGAGCTTCCTGGTTTGTCTTCTAAATAGGGGGAGGATTATTCAGCGAACGTGTCGTTGAACGGGTTGACCAGCGCGTCGGCGATCAGCTGCTGCTGTTCGCGGACGTGGTCAGCCATGTGACCGGCAGCTGGCGACGCCGAACGTGCGCGACCGGCGTAGTGCAGGTTCTGGCCATCGGCCAGGCAGAACTGCAGGTGGTGGCGGATCTGGTACCACGCACCCTGGTTCTGCGGTTCTTCCTGCGTCCACACCACGTCGGTGGCCTTGCCGTACTTCTTCAGCTCGGCAGCCAGCAGCGCACGCGGGAACGGATACAGCTGCTCCACGCGGATGATCGCCACGTCGTCCTGGCCACGCTTGGTCTGGTCTTCCAGCAGGTCGTAGTAGACCTTGCCCGAGCACAGCACCACGCGCTTGACCTTCTTGGCGTCCGCACTGGCGTCGCCGATCAGGTGCTGGAACTCGCCGTTGGCCAGTTCGTCCAGGGTCGACACGGCCAGCTTGTGGCGCAGCAGCGACTTCGGCGACATCACCACCAGCGGCTTGCGGGTGGTCAGGTGCAGCTGGCGGCGCAGCATGTGGAAGGCCTGTGCCGGGGTGGACGGAACCACCACCAGCATGTTCTCCAGTGCACACAGCTGCAGGAAGCGCTCCAGGCGCGCCGAGCTGTGCTCCGGGCCTTGCCCTTCATAGCCATGCGGCAGCAGCAGGGTCAGGCCGGAAATGCGGCCCCACTTGGCTTCACCGGCGGCGATGAACTGGTCGATCACCACCTGGGCGCCGTTGGCGAAGTCGCCGAACTGGCCTTCCCAGATGCACAGCGTGTTCGGATCGGTGGTGGAGAAGCCGTACTCGTAGGCCATCACCGCTTCTTCGCTCAGCAGCGAATCGATGACGGTGGCCTTCTCCGGCGAATCCACCAGCTGCCGCAGCGGCATGTAGTAGTTGTCGGTCTTCTGGTCGTGCAGGATCGCGTGGCGGTGGGTGAACGTACCGCGACCGACGTCCTGGCCGACCAGGCGCAGTGCGTGGCCTTCGTCGAGCAGGGTGGCGTAGGCCAGGTTCTCGGCAAAGCCCCAGTCGCCCGGGATCTCGCCGGCGGCCATCTTGCGGCGGTCGTCATAGACCTTGGCCACGCGCGAGTGCAGCTGCACGTCTTCGGGAATGGTGTTGATCAGCTTGGCCAGTTCGACCAGCTTGTTCTTCTCGACCTTGGTCGAGACCGGGTCGGACAGCTTGCCTTCCAGCAGCTTCGGCCAATCGACGAACAGCGGGCTGGTCGGCGGGGTCTTCTCGACCTTGGCCAGCTCGGTGGTCACCTCACCGGCATCGAGCTTCTCGCGGTAGGCATCGACCATCGCCTTGCCGGCACCGGCAGCGATCACGCCTGCCTTTTCCAGCTGCTCGGCGTACATCTCGCGGGTGGTCGGGTGCTTGCGGATCACCTGGTACATCAGCGGCTGGGTGATCGCCGGCTCGTCGGCCTCGTTGTGGCCCCAACGGCGGTAGCACATCAGGTCGATGACCACGTCCTTGGCGAACTTCTGGCGGAACTCGAAGGCCAGCTGCGCGGCGAACACCACCGCTTCCGGATCATCGCCGTTCACGTGCAGCACCGGGGCGGCGATCATCTTCGCCACGTCGGTGGCGTAGCGCGTGGAGCGCGTGTCCAGCGGGTTGGAGGTGGTGAAGCCGACCTGGTTGTTGACCACGATGTGCACGGTGCCGCCGACGGCGAAGCCGCGGGCCTGCGACATCTGGAACAGCTCCATGACCACGCCCTGGCCCGAGAAGGCCGCATCGCCGTGGATCAGGATCGGCATGACCTGCTTGCGTGCGGTGTCCTTGCGGCGCTCCTGGCGCGAACGCACGGAACCGGCCACGACCGGGTCGGCGATTTCCAGGTGCGACGGGTTGAACGCCAGCGCCAAGTGCACCGGGCCGCCGTCGGTAGCCACGTCGGCCGAGAAGCCCATGTGGTACTTCACGTCGCCGGCAGAAGCGTGCTCGTCGTGCTCGAACTTGCCTTCGAACTCGTCGAACAGCTTGCGCGGGTTCTTGCCGAGGGTGTTGACCAGCACGTTCAGGCGGCCGCGGTGGGCCATGCCGATCACCACGTCCTTGACGCCATCCTTGCCGGCGCTGCGGATGATGGTGTCCATCATCGGGATCAGCGAGTCGCCGCCTTCCAGCGAGAAGCGCTTCTGGCCGACGTACTTGGTGTGCAGGTAGCGCTCCAGGCCTTCGGCCGCGGTCAGGCGCTCCAGGGTGCGGCGCTGGGTGTCAGCGTCCAGTTGGTAGTTGCCGCCGGCTGCTTCCAGCTTCTTGTAGATCCACTGGCGCTGCTCGACCTCGGAGATGTGCATGAACTCCGCACCGATCGAGCCGGTGTAGGTCGCCTTCAGGCGTGCCAGCAGGTCGCGCAGCTTCATGCGCGGCTGGCCACCGACGCCGCCGGTGCTGAACTCGCTGTTGAGGTCGGCATCGGACAGGCTGTGGAACGGCAGGCCCAGGTCCGGGGTGTTGACCGGCGCGGCCAGGCCCAGCGGATCGAGGCGGGCGTCCAGGTGGCCACGCGAGCGGTAGGCGGTGATCAGACGACCGACATTGCGTTCACGCTCGTCGCCCGCACCGTTGCCGGTGCCGGCCTTCAGCGCTTCCTTGGCCGCGTCCGCAATGTGGGAGATGACGGCCGAGTGCGGAATGTCGCCTGCTTCGCGGCCCTTGAAGCCGTCGAAGTAGGTCTTCCATTTGGGATCGACACTGTCCGGGGAGACCAGGTACTGCTCGTACAGGTCCTCGACATAGGAGGCGTTGCCGCCGGCGAGCTGCGAAGATTGCGCAAACTGCTTCAGTTGATTGTCCACGATGGAGGGTGTTGATTCGCTTTGTGGGGTATGGCTTCAGAAGGACCCGGCAGGAAGATGAATAGCCCTGCGCGGGCGCGTTCAAACAGCCAAATTGTACCCCCATCCGGACAGGAAGGGGCACCAAAACGGGCATCCCGGGTCCCCCGGTGCCGCTTCCAGACAGGTTGAGTAGGCGGTACCCGCTCAGATGCCGAGCGCACGCAGTTCGCTGCAATCGCGCGAACGGTCCCAGACCCGCTGCAATTGCTGCTCGAACGGCTGCGAACGTGCAGGCAGTGCGACGCCTGCCTCGCCGTCGAGGCGATGACCGATCAGACGAAAGTAGAAGTCGCCGGCGTCGTTGAGCAGGCAGGCCGAGGCCAGCGCACGGTCGACCGGGTCGGTGACCTCGCGGAACTGGATCACACTGGGCAGGCGCTGGGCCAAGGCCAGCAGCGGCGCCCCGGCAGACGCGATGGCGGCGGCGTCGTGCACGATCACCCGCAGCTGCTTGTCGTGGCGGGCGGTGACGAAGCGGCGCAGGGCGGCCTGTACCGGCGGCGCGTCGAGCAGTCCCGGGTCCAGCTGACGGCTGTGCAGCCACACTTGGCGGCGGGCGCGGTGGACGATGGCCGTGGTGATGGCCACCGCCTGCTCGCGACTGTCGATGGCACTGGCCGCGCCCAACCGGCGGCGCATCTGCTGGTGGCCGATGCCGGCCTCCTCGAATACCTCGCCTTCCGGCAGGAAGCCCTGGCGGGCATAGAAATCGCGGGCGGGCAGCTGGGCGTGCAGGTGCAGCTCGGCCAGGCCGAGCCTGCGCCCGGCCTCGACCAGTGCCTCCAGCAGGGCCTCACCGACCCCGTGGCTGCGATGGCTGGCCAACACCGCCATGCGGCCGATGCGGCCGTCCGGGGCCAGCCGACCGGTGCCGACCGGCTGGTTGTCACTGTCCAGCGCCAACACATGGGCGCTGAGCGGGTCCAGCGCATCGCGTTCCAGTTCGGCGGCGATGCCCTGTTCCTGCACGAACACGCGTTGGCGCACGTCGTGGATGGCAACGTGGGCGTCGGCGTGGCTGACCTGCTGGACCCGGACCATGGCAGGGCTCAGGCGCGACCGTCGTCGCTGTCGTCTTCGTCGTGATCCTCGAAGTTGACGATGACCTCGATGCCGTCGTCGTGCACGGTCACGGTGTGGACATCGTCGGACACCGCGTCGGCGTCGATCGCGTCGACACGGTCACGCCCTTCGACCACTTCGCCGAGCACCACGGCGTCTTCGCCGTCATCCTCATCTTCAGCGTCATACACCTCGTTCGGATCGATCAGCTGGAACACGCCACCGACCAACAGCTGCTGGACCACCGCGCGGCCCTTGTCGGACAGGCCGCGATAGGCGGCGGCATCGAGCTGCTCGGCGCCGGCCAGGCGCTGCGCGTCCTTCACCGGCAGCGCGAAGTCCTGGCCACTGACGTACAGGCTGGCGCCGCGCTTGGCCCGGCGCCAGGCCAGGCGTGCCCACGGATGACGCTGCAGCAGCAGGCCCGAGGCCAGGGCCTGGGCCACTTCCTCCAGTGCCGGTGCGGCCTGGTGAGCCATCACTTCGCCGGCCGCGCGGTAGGTGGTGATGAAACGGCCGAACCAGTCACCCAGCTTGTCCGGATCGTTCATGCGGATGGCATTGAGCGCGGTGATCACCCGCGCCATCGCCACCGTGTCGATCTCGTTCGGGTCGGCCGGCACCTTCAGGTCGGCATCCTGGTAGCGGATGTTCTCGTCGGCATCGGCGATCAGGGTGTCCAGGTAGTCGCTGATCAGTTCGGCCGACGATGGCGCGCGCATGCCGAAGGAGAAGGTCAGGCAGGGGTCTTCGGCGACGCCGTGGTGCGGCACGTTCGGCGGCAGGTAGAGCATGTCGCCCGGCGCCAGCACCCAGTCGTGGGTGGGCTTGAACACCTTCAGCAGCTTCAGCTCCACGTCGGGGCGGAAGCCCAGCGGCGGCTGCCTGCCCTTGATCGATTCGCTGGCATCGATCTGCCAGCGGCGGTGGCCGTGGGCCTGCAGCAGGAATACGTCGTACTGGTCGACGTGGGCGCCGACCGAGCCGCCGGTGGCGGCGAAGCTGATCATCACGTCATCCATGCGCCAGCGCGGCAGGAAGCTGAAGTGCTCGATCAGGGCGCGCACGTCCGGGTCCCACTTGTCCACGTCCTGTACCAGCAGTGTCCAGTCATGGTCGGGCAGGGCGGGGAACACGTCTTCCTGGAACGGGCCGGTGCGCACGCGCCAGCCGTCCTGGGTCTTGTCGTGCTCGATCAGGCGCGCCAGCACGCCTTCCTCGCAGGCCAGCCCGGCCAGGTCTTCCGGCTGCACCGGGGTCTGGAAGTCGGGGAAGGCGTTGCGGATCAGCAGCGGGCGCTTTTGCCAGAAGTCGCGCAGGAAGGTGGCCGGCGCCATGCCCAGCGGCTGGCCGGGGCGGGCGGTGACTTCGATG
>NZ_JAPTFQ010000026.1:0-51873 GCF_030985535.1 Stenotrophomonas sp. Sm2128 | reverse complement strand
GCCGGCCGCTGGCCGGCAACCCGATCATCCATCGTGATCATGCACAGCCGGCCAGCGGCCGGCTCTACCACCGGCGGGTCAGATGTCGGCGTGGTGATGCGGCACGGCGGCAGGCAGCGGGTCATGCCCACCCACGAAGTGGCGCACCACCGGTGCACGTTCGCCACGATGCAGCCCGCGCAGCACTTCCTGGATCGCCTTGTCATCGGCAGTGATGCGTTCGTGCTGGCGCAGATGCTCCAGCCACGACGGGGTCACGAAATACTCCAGGTGGATACCCGGGCTGGCCACGTCCTCCACCACACCCCAGACCACCGCGCCATCGCGGCGACGGATCGTGCCCAGGGCACGCATCTGCGCCTGGAATGCGGCGCGATCAGCATCGTCAATGCGGTACTCGATGGTGACCAGTACCGGGCCGCGATCGTTGGATACCGGCACCGACAGTTCCGGTGCCGGCCAGTGTCCCGCTGGGCGCAGGTTCAGGTCTTCAGTACCGGCAATGCGCACGCGCCACACCAGCAATCCGCCGATCACCGCACCCGCGGCAGCCACCAGCAAGGCCAGCTCCGGCGAGGTGCGCTGCGCCAGTGCACCCCAGCTCAGGCCACCAGCCGCCATGCCAGCGGAAAACACCATGATGTACAGCGCCAGTGCACGCGCCCGTACCCACGCTGGCACTGCGGTCTGCGCGGCAATCTGCAGCGACGACAGCACGGTGATCCAGGCGAAGCCATTGACCAGCATCACAGCCGGAAGCACGTACCAGCTGCGGGTCAGCGCCAGCCCGACCAGGCTGAGCGCCAGAGACAGCGTGGCCAGCAGCACCAGCAGGTCACGGTCCATCTGCGCACGCAGCTTCGGCAGCAGCAACGCACCACCCACGGCACCGATCCCGATGCAGCCGAGCAGCATGCCGTACTGCCCCGCCCCGCCCTGCATCTGGCCGCGCACCACCACCGGCAGCAGTGCATTCATTGCTGCAGCAAAGAAGAAGAAGCCGACCGACTTGATCAACACCGCCTGCAACCGTCCGGCACGGCTGGCATAGCGCAGGCCCGCCTTCAGGCCGGCACCGAAGCCTTCCGGCGGCAGGCTGGACTGCTTCGGGTCGCGCTTCCAGCCCCACACCACGAACAGCATTGCTGCGAACGTGATGGCGTTGAAGCCGAACGCCCAGACCGCACCCAGCTGGGCGACGATCACGCCGCCGATGGCCGGGCCGATCGAGCGCGCGATGTTGATGCCGATCGAGTTCAGCGCCACTGCCGAGGCCAGCATCGGCTGCGGCACCAGTTCGGACACGATCGCGGCCTGTGCCGGCATCGCCATCGCCGCACCGCAGCCCATGCAGAAGGTCAACAGCACCAGCAGCTGCGGGGTCAGCAGGTCCATCGCGGTCAGTGCCGCCATCACCGCCGCGACCAGCAGCATCCAGCCCTGGGTGGCCAGCAGGTACCTGCGGCGATCAACGATGTCGGCCAGAGTTCCGGCGGCCAGTGCCAGCAGCACGATCGGCACCGTGGTGGCCGATTGCACCAGGGCCACCATCAACGGTGAGCCGGTGCGCTCGGCCATCACCCAGGCAGCGGCCACGTCATTGACCCAGGTGCCGATGTTGCTGGCCAGGATCGCCAGCCAGATCGAGCGGAACATCTGGATCTTCAGCGGGGACCAGGCACCTGCGGCCTGTGCGGAGGGTTGCGACGCGTTTGCGTTCACCATTGCCATGCTCCAACGATCGAGGCGAACAGCGTGTCCTGGCCGCCGGCCTGCTTCAGTGCAGGACCGGCATCGACCCAGGCCAGCTGCAGCTGCCATTGCCAGTGTTCGCTGGCCTGCCAGCGGGTTTCGGATTTGTATTGATTACCGATGCGGCGCGCGCCACCGGCACTGCCTGGCAACGCCACCAGCGGCGCCGGCGTGGTGTAGACCGCATCGGCGCGACGATGCTTCCAGGCCATCTGTACGCCCAGCTCCGTCGTCACCGCGTCGTGCAGGCGCAGGGTCAGGGTCGGCTGCACGTCCATCAGATTGGCCGGGGCCAGCAGGCTGGCCTCGCTGAAGTAGGCCGATTTCGGGAACAGCGCATTGAAGGTCCCCAGGCGGCCGTCACGCGGATTGCCATCGCCACTGGCGATGTCGGCCTTCAGCCCCAGACGCGGCTGCAGCGGCAGCTCCGCCCAGCGCCAACCGGTATCGGTAGCCAGCGTCCAGGCGCGAATGTCGAGGTTGCCGGTCGCGGTGCGCAGTTCACCGCCCTGCGCCACCAGCTCGCTGTTCCAGTCCAGTGCACCGGCCTGGCCGAACCAGCGCGCACCCAAGGTCTGCCGCCGCTCGATGCCGGAACCCGCCGCGAAGCGTGCGCCTTCGCGGCGGTAGTCCAGCAGATACAGATCCCACTGCCCCGCGCCCTGCCCGCGTGCCGTGGTGGCATAGGCACCCCACAGGTGGGCACCGTGCTCCCCGCGATCATCAAAGGCACCCGGCCGGTTCTCCACCGGTCGCAGTGCCATCAGATCAAGCGTGCCGAGGCGGCCCTTCCAGCCCAGGCGCGCACCATCGAAGGCCAGGCGGATGTTCGGCCCATCGCGCACCGACAACAGTCGTGAGCTTCCGTAGCCGGCTTCCTGCCGACCGAGTTGCAGGTGGAAGCCGCCGCGCTGCCAGCGCCAATACGCCTGCTGCACGTCCAACGCGCTGCGGTCGGTGCGGCCGGGTCCGCCGGCCCTGCCATTCTCAGCATGCACGCCCAGCTGCAGCTTTGCCTGCCAGCGGTCCTCCACATAGGTGGCCGAGGCCAGCGCACGCAGCAGGCCATGGCCATCTTCGCTGCCACCAATACCGAACCGGGGCGGGTCGTAGTACAGGCCACGCACGCGCAGTGAGGCATCCCACTGCAATTGGCCGTCACCGGCGTCAGTGCAGTGGCCACCCTCGCAGGCCAGCGCCAGCGATGGCACGGCCAGCAGCGCCAGGCTCAGAACGCGAAGCACGAGCATCCCATCGCGCCCCAGAACGCGGTCAGGTCATTGGTCGGCGCCGCGTGCTGCGCGGCATGCCCGTGCGCACCGTGGGTACTGCAGGCCACGCCGTGATGGCGGCGATGGGTGGTGGCCAACCCGGTGGCCGCACCGCCGACGTGGTAGCCACCGAACCGGTTGACCGGCGACCAGTCCGGCATCGCCGGCGGCAGCTGCGGCGCCAGCCCTGCATAGTCGGCATCTGCATGCACGATGCGTCCGCCGACCACGGTCAGCACGCTGGTGATGTCGGCGATCTGCGCGTCATCCACGCGGAAGAAGTCGGCCGAGAGCAGGATGAAATCAGCCAGCTGACCGGCTTTCAGCGTGCCCTTCACCGCTTCGTCGCCGGAGAACCAGGCGCTGCCCTGGGTCCACAGGCGCAGCGCCTGCTCGCGTTCGAGCAGGTTCTCATCGCCATACAGGGCCAGACCGCCCACGGTGCGCCCGGTCACCAGCCAGGACAACGCCACCCACGGGTTGTAGCTGGCCACGCGGGTGGCGTCGGTACCGGCACCGACCGGTACGCCTTCGGCCAGCATGCGCTTGACCGGCGGTGTATGCCGCGCGGCCTGCACGCCATAGCGCTCGACGAAGGCTTCGCCCTGGTAGGCCATGCGGTGCTGCACGGCAATGCCGCCACCCAGCGCACGGATGCGTTCGATGTTGCGCGGGGTGATGGTCTCGGCGTGGTCGATGAACCAGTGCAGGCCATCGAACGGCACCTCGCGGTTGACCTGTTCGTACACATCCAGGATGCGGGTGATGCTCTCGTCGTAGGTGGCGTGGATGCGGAACGGCCAGCGCTTCTCGACCAGCAGCTTCACCACGTCGTGCAGTTCCGGCTCAAGCTCCGGCGGCAGTTCCGGGCGGGGCTCGTTGAACAGTTCGAAGTCGGCGGCGGAGAACACCAGCATCTCGCCGGCACCGTTGTGGCGCAGCAGGTCATCGCCCTGGCGCGGCTGCAGGATCTCGCTCCAGCCACGGAAGTCATCCACTTCCCTGCCCTTGTTCTGGGTGAACAGGTTGTAGGCAATGCGCACCGTCAACTGATCATCGCGGTGCAGCTGCTCGATGACCTGGTAATCCTCGGGATAGTTCTGGAAGCCACCGCCGGCGTCGATCACCGAGGTGATGCCAAGCCGGTTCAGTTCGCGCATGAAGTGGCGCGTCGAGTTCGCCTGGTACTCGATCGGCAGGCGCGGTCCCTTGGCCAGCGTCGCGTACAGGATCAACGCATTCGGCTTGGCCAGCAGCAGCCCGGTCGGGTTGCCCAGCGAATCGCGCACGATCTGCCCGCCCGGCGGATCCGGCGTGTCCTTGGTGTAGCCGCAGGCGCGCAGCGCGGCACGGTTGAGGAGTGCGCGGTCATACAGGTGCAGCAGGAACACGGGTGTATCCGGCGCGATGTCGTTGAGCTCCTGCAGGGTCGGCAAGCGCTTCTCGTTGAACTGCGCGGCAGTGAAGCCACCGACCACGCGTACCCACTGCGGCGCGGGCGTGCGGTCGACCTGGGCTTTCAGCATGTCCAGGGCGTCGCCCAGCGAGCGCAGGCCGTCCCAGCGCAGTTCCAGGTTGTAGTTCAGGCCACCGCGGATCAGGTGGGTGTGGCTGTCGTTGAGGCCGGGCAGCAGGCGCCGGCCCTGAGCATCGATCAAGGTCGCTTCATTGCCCCAGCCACGCATGATCTCCTCGTCGCTGCCGACGGCGACGATGCGGCCTTCCTGCACGGCCAGGGCCTGCGCATGCGGCTGCTGCGGGTCGAGGGTGGTGATGCGGGCATTGCGGATGACCAGCGTGCTCATGCGACGCTCCTTGGAAGTGGAATCGAGTGCGGCACCGGCACGACCGGCCAGGCCCAGCGCAACAGCGGCGCCGCTGGCCAGCAGCACGTTGCGGCGGCCGTGATCGAGGGGATCGTGACTCATGCGAGGTCTCCCGGAAGGCGATGGACGTCCAGTGCCCAGGTGCCGGGCCCGGCCAACGCGATGGCCAGCAGTACCGTGGTCCACATCAACGGGTACTCACTGCCACCGCGCATCCAGAACCAGCCCCTGGGCAGGGCCAACAGGACGGTGAAGCCGATGAAAGCAGCCGCTGCAAGCGCGGCGATGCGGGTCTGCCATCCCAGCAGCACGGCCAGCCCGGACAGCACCTGCAGCAGGGCCAGCAACAGCGGCAACGGTGCCACCGCTGGCAGCCCGAAGCCGCGCAGCTCGGTAGCGAAGCCGGACAGCCCCGGTCCACCGAACCAGCCGAACAGCTTGCCCAATGCGTGCGGCAGCAGGAAGCCTCCTGCCGCCACGCGCAGCATCAGCAGGGCCAGGTCGAGGCCATGGCCAGCCAGCATGCTCAGTGCCCGCCTTCCTGCGCGCCGAACATGCGCTTGGCGTACTGGATGCCGATGCCGTAGCCGCCGGCATGGTCGCGGGCAATGCCGGTGGTCAGGTCGTAGGTTTCACCGCGTGCCCAGTCGCGCTGCAGTTCAAGCAGGTACTGCACGCTGGTCATCGGCACCGCGCCGGCCTGCACCATGCGGGTGATCGCACGCTCGTGCGCTTCTTCGCTGACATCGCCGCAGGCATCGGTGATCACGTAGACCTCGAAACCCTGCGCCAGCGCCGACAGCGCCGGCCCGACGATGCAGACGCTGGTCCAGAGGCCCGCAAGCACCAGGCGGCGCTTGCCGATGCGGTTGATCTCGTCGATCACCGCCCGGTCTTCCCAGGTATTCATCGAGGTGCGGTCGAACACCGGCTGGCCAGGGAAGATCTGCGGCAGTTCCGGGAACATCGGGCCGGAGAACGACGCTTCTGCGACCGTGGTCAGCACCACCGGCACATTGAAGCCCTTGGCCCCCTTGCTGATCAACGACACGTTGTTGCGCAGCGCGGAGATGTCGATGGTATGGGTAGCGAATGCCATCTGTGACTGGAAGTCGATCAGCACCAGGGCATGGTCGGTGGGCGACAACAGGGCCGGGGCGGGCGTGGCGGTGGCAAGGCTCATGGGTGGACTCCGTTGGAAACACGATCAGGTGGAAGCAACAGGGCTGCATCGCCGGCCAGGTACTGGCCGGGGCTGCAGCCGGTCTCGGCGCGGAAGCTGCGGACGAAATGGCTCTGGTCGAAGAAGCCGAGCTGCTGCGCCAGGCAGGACATCGGCAGGTGCTGGGCCGACAACAGCTCGCGCGCACGTTCGATACGGCGACGGCGTACATAGCGCAGCGGGCTGGCGCCGGTACCGCTGCGGAACAGGCGCACCAGATGGAAGCGACTGACGCAGGCGACGGCCGCCAGTTCGGTGACCCGCAGCGGCTGTGACAGGTGTTCATCGACATAGCGCAATGCACGCTGCAATGCGGCGACCTGCTGCGGCGCCAGTGAAGCGGCGGGCGGATCAGGCGGAAGGATGGTGGCCATGCGGGACGCCGCGAAGGGATGCCCCATGGTGCGTGACCCCTGCGTGATGCCCTACCCCCGTCGGTCGAGGCCAGCACCTACCCGAATGGGGGAGGCCGACGGCCGAGCAGGCGGCGCCCGAACAACCGCGCATCCAGTGAATAGGCGCCAGGCCCCAGCGCCAGCAAAGCCAGCGGCAACACCACCAGTGGCCACGGCAGTGCCTGTGCATACAGGCCCAGTGTTGCCGGCACTACCGCCAGCGGCGTCAATACGCCCAGTGCAAGCATCACCACCGCCAGCAGGCATAGCGCCGACAGCCAGCCCGCGTGCGTGCCCGGCGTGCACAATGCAGCGGCCACGCACAGCCGCAGCCACAGCAGGCCGATGCCCGGCCCGCGGTCGGGGAACATCACGAACAGGCGCTGCATGGCCGGACTCCACAGGACATGCCGGCGTGATAGCCGACCACGGCACCAGGCGCCTACCCCGTTCGGGTCACCCGCGGCTGCCCCGCACCTGCCAGAATGCGCGCCATGCATGGCCGCCCCTTCCCGTTCCTGCGTCGCCTGCCGGCGCTGCTGGCGTGCCTGCTGCTGTGGACCGCCCTGCCCGCCCTCGCCGTGCAGCGGCCGGCCGTGAGCAGCGGGTTGCCCGGCTACGAGCACACCGCCTGGCGGGTCGGCCAGGGTGCACCCGGTGACATCTGGGACATCAGCCAGGACCGTGACGGCCTGTTGTGGTTGGCTACCGGTTCGGGCCTGTACCGATTCGACGGACGTCGCTTCGAACGGCAGGCGCCACCGGCTGGCACCCGCTACCCGTCCACCAACATGGTCACGTTGGAACACAGCGCCGATGGCACACTGTGGATCGGCTACTTCCAGGCAGGCATCAGCCGGTTCGCGCGCGGCCAGCTGTACAACTACGGCCGCGGCCAGGGCGTGCCGGTTGGCGTGGTACCGCACTTCAGCCAGGACCGCGACGGCCGGATGTGGGCAGCCATCAATGGAGGGCTGCGCGAGTTCGATGGCCAGCGCTGGCAGCCGCTGCCCGCAGACACGGGCGTTCCGGAACACCGCGTGCAATGGGTGCTGCACGACAGCCGTGGCACCTTCTGGGTACTGGCCAACCTCAGGATCTGGATGCGTCCTGCAGGCCAACCGCGTTTCGAGGACACCGGCATTGCTGTATCCCAGATGGCGACGCTGACCGAGAGCCCCCAGGGCGAAGTCTGGCTGGCCGACCGTGTGCGCGGCACCTCGCCGCTGGCCAATGCGCAGGGCCTGCTGCCAGACAGCGAACGCGAAGCGCGACGCCTGCCGGACCTGGTCGCCGCACGCCTGCAGTTCACTGCCGACGGCGCGTTATGGGCCACGATGAGCCCGCATGGCGGTGTGGCCCGGGTCACGTTCGACGGCAGCCGCGCCGTGCGCATGGAGCGCTTCGATTCGCCGCACGGGCTGACCGCCACCTCGGCCGTGCCGATCATCGCCGACCGCGAAGGCAATCTCTGGGTCGGCACCAATCTGGGCCTCAACCGCTTCCGCATGCGCAGCGTGCACACGCTGGCGGTCGGCCCCAGTGATCCCTATCGCTCGCTGGTGCGGGCCAGCGATGGGCGTGTGTACGGCTACGGCGAGGACCTCAAGCCGTACGACCTGCGCCGGCCACTGCTGGAAGGCAGCGCCGCACAACTGCAGGCGGCCGCGCGCCGGGCGCCCACGCCGATCTGGCAGTTCGACTGGGTCAACCTGGCACGCACGGTGGCAGGCCACACCACGCTGATTCCGCTGCCCGAGCCCTTCACCGGGCAACCGCTGCATGCCCTGCTGTTCGCCGATGACGACCAGGCCTGGGTCTGCACCGGTGAACGTGGCGTGCTGCACTATCTGCACGGCCAGTGGCAGCGCGAAACGCGCCTGCCCGAACAGGCCTGCTCATCACTGGCGCTGGATGCCAATGGCCAGCTGCTGCTCGGCTATGCCGACGGTCGGCTGCGCAGCATGGACGCGACCCGCATCGAAACCTTCGATGCCAACCACGGGCTGTTGGTCGGCCCGGTCACCGCGCTGCTGCACCACCAGGACCTGTTGCTGGTGGCCGGTGAGGCCGGGCTGGCCGCCCGCCTCGGCAATGGCCGCTTCATGCCGGTCAACACCGACATGGCCGGCGTGCTGGAGGGCATCACCGGCATGGTTGCCGATGCGCACGGTCACCTGTGGCTCAATGGCAGTCGTGGCCTGGTCCGGTTGGGGAGCGATCAGTTGCGGCGGGCGCTGCGTACCGGGCAGCCGGTGACGCCACGCCTGTTCGATGCGGTGGATGGCATGCCGGGCATCGCCCTGCAGAGCGGACCGATCCCCACCGCCGTGCTGGCCGACGACGGCCTGCTATGGCTGGCCACCAACCAGGGCCTGGCCTGGCTGGACACCACCCGGTCGCACGTCAATACGATGGCTCCCAGCGTGCGCATCGGCGACGTGCTGCATGGCAGCGAACGGCAACCACTGCGGGACGGCCTGCGCCTGCCGGCCGGCACCAGCCAGCTGCAGATCGACTACGTGGCGCTGTCGCTGGCACGCCCGGAACGCAACCGCTACCGCTATCGCCTGTCCGGCGTTGACGATGGCTGGCAGGACGCGGGCAGCAGCACCCGCGCGTATTACACCAACCTCGCGCCAGGCAACTACCGGTTCGAGGTGGAAGCCGCCAATGAGGACGGCATCTGGAGCACCGCACCGGCCAGCCGCAGCTTCCGCATCGCGCCTACCTTCATCCAGACCGTGTGGTTCAAACTGCTGTGCACCGCCGCCGTGCTCGCACTACTGGTGCTGGTAGTACGCATCCGCAGCGGGCAGCTGGCCGCGCTGTTCCGTGCGCGCCTGCAGGAACGCAATGGCGAACGCGAACGCATTGCGCGCGACCTGCACGACACCCTGCTGCAGGGCAGCCAGGGCCTTATCCTGCGCCTGCATGCGATCAGCCAGTCACCCCAGACCCCCGAGCCGGTGCGCAGCCAGCTGGAGTCGGCGATGCAGCTGGCCGAGCGCAACCTGGCCGAGGGCCGCGAGCGGGTCAATGCGCTGCGCGAGGGGCCGTTCGCGGGTCGCGACCTCGCTTCGGCACTGGCCGATGTGCACGCCGAGTATGCCGGGCACGGCACCAATCCGCTGCGCCTGACCGTGGAAGGCCCCCACCCACCGCTGCAGGCTGATGCCGCCGAGGAAGTGTTCCTGATCGGACGCGAGGCGATCCGCAATGCGCTGCGCCATGCCAATGCCAGCGCCATCGAAGTGGAGCTGTCCTACGGCACGCGGTGCTTCCTTCTACACGTGCGCGATGATGGCGTGGGCATCGCCGACGAAAATGCCGGCCATGGCCATTGGGGGCTGCAGGGCATGCGCGAGCGCGCGCAGCGCCTTGGCGCGGAACTGCAGCTGTGGACCCGCCCCGGGCTGGGGACCGAAGTCGCGCTGGCAGTTCCCGCCCGGCGCCTGTATCACCGCCGCCCATCACGTTGGCGCTGGCCCTGGAGTAGAACGAGCCATGACTGAAACCCCTGCCCCGATCGGCGTACTGGTGGTCGACGACCACCCGCTGCTGCGTGACGGCCTGGCCGCCCTGCTGGGCGCACAACCCGATCTGCGCCTGCTCGGTGAAGCCGCCGACGGCGAGGAAGCCATCGCACGCTACCAGCAGCTGCAGCCGGACGTGGTGCTGATGGACCTGCAGATGCCCCGCCTGGATGGTGTGGAAGCCATCGTGCGGATCCGCGCGATGGACCCGCGCGCGCGCATCATCGTGCTGACCACCTACCGCGGTGACGTACGTGCGGTGCGGGCGTTGCAGGCCGGCGCCAGCGCCTACCTGCTGAAGGACATGCTGCGCCACGAGCTGGTCGACACGATCCGCATGGTTGCGGGCGGCCGGCGCGCGCCGATTCCACCAGCGGTGGCGGCGAGCATCGCCGCGCATGTGGTGGAAGACCGGTTGTCGCCGCGCGAGACCGAAGTACTGCGGCACGTGGCCGGTGGCCTGTCGAACAAGCGCATCGGCGAGCGCATGCAGATTTCCGAGCAGACGGTGAAGGCGCACATGAAGAGCCTGATGGACAAGCTCGGCGTGGGCGATCGCACGCACGCGGTGACCCAGGCGCTGCGGCGCGGCATCATCAGCCTGGACGACAGCGGTCACGATTAGGGGGTTGTTCGGCAGGGCTTGCAGCCCTGCACCCACGGTAGTGCCGGCCGCTGGCCGGCAACCTCAACAGCAAAATCAAAAACGGGCTCTCCGTGGGATGGCGCGGCGGTGTCGGAGTGCGGGGACGCTGCAAGTGCGTCCCTGTAAGCTTGTCAGCCGCATCCATGCGGCTGACACCCCGCAATCGGTCCCACCCCGCCTGCCTACAGTAAACCCGCTGTTTGTGCTGTTGCCGGCCAGCGGCCGGCACTACCGCAGGTGCAGGGCTGCAAGCCCTGCCAAACACCCCCCTTACTTCAAGCGCAGCAGCAGGCTGCCGCCCGCACACACCACTGCCAGCCAGGCCACGCCGTGCCACCCCCACTGCGCCAGCGCCAGGCTGCCCAGCGCACCGCCGGCGGCCATGCCGATGAACATGCCCGTGAACAGCAGCGCATTGAGGCGGCTGCGGGCCGGCGGCACCAGGCCATAGACCAGCGTCTGGTGCGCCACCAGCGCTGACTGGAAACCGAAGTCGAACAGCAGCGCACTCACCACCAGCAGCGGCAGCAGCGCGGCGGCCGGCAACCAGGCTTCGGCCAGCAGCAGCCCGAAACCCAGCAGCGCCACTGCGATCGCCAGCCGCGCCACGGCATGGCAACCCAGGCGATCGGCGAAACGTCCTGCAAACGGCGCAGCCAATGCGCCGGCCGCACCGGCGATACCGAACGCACCCGCCGCCGCACTGCCCAGGCCCAGGCGGGCATGCAGCATCAGCGCCAGCGTCGACCAGAACGCGCTGAAGCCCACTGCCAGCAACGACTGGCTGGCCACCGCACGGCGCAGCTGCGGCTGCTCGCGCCACAACGCCAGCAATGAACCCAGCAACGCCGGATAGCGCAGCGTGCTGGTCGGTGCGAAACGCGGCAGCGCACGCGCCATCAGCGCGCCCATCGCCGCCACCGATACCGCGGCCAGTACGAACTGCGTGCGCCAACCCCATGCTTCAGCCACCACGCCACTGACCACGCGCGACAGCAGGATGCCGAGCAGCAGGCCGGTCATCACCCGGCCGACGATCTGACCGCGCTGTGCATCCGGCGCCAGCACCGCAGCGGCAGGCACGATGTCCTGCGCCAGCGTGGCCATCAGCCCGACCAGCAGGCTGGCCATCAGCAGCCCCGGCAGGTGCCCGGCCATCGCTGCGGCGCCAAGTGCCAGTGCCAGCAACGCGGACTTCAACAGGATCAGGGTGCGGCGGTCGAAGCGGTCGCCCAGCGGTGCCAGCAGCAGGATGCCCAGTGCATAGCCGAGCTGGGTCAGGGTCGGTACCAGGCCGGCGGCGCGCTCGCCTGCGCCGAGGTCCTGAGCGATCAGGCCCAGCATCGGCTGGCTGTAGTAGAGGGAGGCGACCGAGAAGCCGGCGCCGGCCGCCATTGCCAGCACCAGCGGGGTGGAGGGTGCGGTCACGGGCGCGGCGGCGACGGATAGCGAAGGGGTAGACATGGGGGAGTCCGGTGGAGGAAGTGGACGTATCCTGCCGGTATTCGCCAAACGTCTGTAGTAGGCTTTATTACATATTCTTCATACGCCATACGCATGAATGACCTCGCAACCGGTGCGGATCGCCTGGATCTGCTGCGCACCTTCCTGCGCATCGTCGATGCCGGCAGCTTGTCTGCCGCGGCCGTGCTGCTGGGCACCACCCAGCCGACAGTCAGCCGACGCCTGCAGGCCCTGGAGCGACAGCTCGGCCTGCGCCTGCTGCAGCGCTCCACCCACGGCCTGCAGCTGACCGAGGATGGCCTGCGCTGCCAGCGTCATGCGCAACGCGTGGTCGACGAATGGGAGTCGCTGCAGGCCGAACTGCACGGCGAACCGGAAACGCTGCGCGGACGCCTGCGGGTGATGGTGCCGCACGCGTTCGGCCAGGCACAGCTGCTGCCGACCATGCTGGCATTCCTGGCCCAGCACCCGCAGCTGAGCCTGGAGTGGATCCTGGAAGATAGGCGCCCGGACTTCATCGCAGAAGGCATCGACTGCGCGGTGCGGGTGGGACCGGTCGACGAACCGCGCATGGTCGCACTGCCGCTGGCCGAAGTGCCGCGCATCGTCGTGGCGGCACCGTCGCTGGTGCAGTCCACCGCGATCAGCACACCAGAACAGGCACAGGCACTGCCATGGATCTCACTGGTCACCTACTACCGCGAACGCCTGTTGCTGCATGACGCACAGGGTCGCGCGCATACGCTGTCGATCAGCCCGCGCCTGCTCAGCGACAACCTGTTCGTGGTGCAGCAGGCTGCACGCGCCGGGCTGGGCGCAGCGGTGGTCTCGGCCTGGCTGGTGGCCGACGACCTCGCACAAGGACGTCTGGTGCAGCTGCTGCCGGACTGGCAGGCGCCGGCACTGCCGGTGCATGTCGTGTTTCCTGCTGCGCGCCAGCAGCCGCCGCGGCTGCGCGCCTTCATCGATGCGATGAAGGCCGCACTGCCGCAACTTCATGGAATGCGGCCGGCACCGCGTTAGGCCAACGGCCGCGTCATCCACGCATGGCGTGGATGCCGTCCAACCCCATAGGGTCGGATCCCTTCCCGCCGGGAAGGGCTCTGACCCTGTCGATCACTGCCTCTTCGCCGCCTCGGCATTCCACGCCGCCACCTTGGCCTTGGTATCAGCCAACATCTTGTCCAGCGCAGCGCGGTCATACACGCTGCCACGCAGGATCACGCTGTCGATCTTCTCGGTGGCGGCGATGTCCTGCAGCAGGTTGGCGGTCAGCAGCACCAGATCGGCGGCCTTGCCCTGTGCGACACCACCGTAGCGGTCCATCTGGCCGAACCAGGCCGGACCGGAACGGGTTGCGGCGGACAGCGCCTGCGGCGCGCTCAGGCCTTCCTTCACGAACAGCTGCAGTTCCTGGTGCAACGCGATGCCCGGGAAGTTGAACGAATTGAGGAAGCCCGCATCGGTACCGGCGATGATCGTTACGCCCGCCTCCTGCAGCAGCGGCAGCACCGCGGCCACCTGGTGGTACTGCGCGTGGCGCGCTTCAATCTGCGCCGGCGTGGCCTTGGCTGCGCGGTCCACGCGCCACTGGTAGGTCGCGCGCAGGCCAGGGCCGATGTAGGCCAGGTACGGATCGTTGGCGTGGTCATCTTGGTCAAGGAAGTCGAGGATGCGGCCACCGTTGAGGGTCGGGGTCACGAATACACCGCGCTTTGCGAAATCACGGTAGGCATGCATCGCAGTGTCACGGTCGAAGCTGGCGTCGAGGCGCCGGTTGGCTTCGGCACGGTCGATGCGGCCTGCGCCGAAGTCGGCGGCGATCTGCGCTTCATCCTTGCTGCCGGCCTTGAATGCGTAGTCCAGATGCTCGATCGAAGCCAGGCCGGCATCGACCGCCTGCTCCACGGTCAGTGCCATCGGAATATGCCCCGAGGCTTTGAAGCCGGCCTTTCGCGCAGCGCTGGCCGAGTACAGGAACAGTTCCGGCTTCAGCGTGCTGTCGGTGATCTTCACGAAATCGACCTTGTCATGCTGCAGGCGGGCGATCGCCTTGTCGGCGTCGGCCTCGCTGCCCACTTCGATCGTGCCCTTCCAGACCGGCTTGATGCCTTCGATCTTCGCACCGGAGCTGAGCAGGCGCGGGCCGAACAGCGTGCCCTTGGCGATCTCGCCGCGCCACTGCAGCACCTGCTCGGGCAGGTCGCCGGAGCAGTCACGCACGGTGGTGATGCCGTGCGCGATGTACAACGGCAGCAGCGCCTTGTTCTCTTCGATCAGCGCCGGACCACCACCGAAGTGCACGTGCATGTCCCACAGGCCCGGAATCAGGTACTTGCCCTTGGCATCGATCTGGCGGGCCGCACTCCATTGGCTGCGCAGCTGCGCGTCCGGGCCGACGGCGACGATGTCCTCGCCACGGATCACCACGCTCTGCCCGGCCAGCGTGCTGGCGTGCTCGACATCGACCACGGTGGCATTGCGGATCATCAGGTCGGCGCGCTCGGCGGCAGACGCCGACAGCGGTGCTACCGCAAGGAGGATGGCAAGGGACAACGGACGGGAACGGAACATGGACAGCATCCTGATGGGCACGCCCAGCGTGCGGGTGGAAGGGGTTTGCATTCAACGCACCGCGCCGTGCTGGCGCAGCAGGGTCTCAATTCCGGTATAGCCGCGCTGGCGCGCGTGCGCCAGCGGCGTCACGCCGTCGCCGTCGGCAAGCTCCGGGTCGGCACCGGCCTCCAGCAGCAGCTGCACGATCTGCACGTGGCGCGCACCGCCATCGCCGAGCAGGATCGCTTCCAGCAGCGCGGTCCAGTGCAGCCGGTTGACATGGTCCACCGCCACACCGGCCCGCAGCAGCGTGCGCACGGTGGCGACGTGACCGCGCTCGGCGGCCGGAATCAGCGCGGTACCGCCATAGCGGTTGTTGCTGCGCAGGTCGGCGCCATGCGCCAGGGTCATCGCCAGGATCTCGTCCAGGCCGCGCGCACCGGCGTACAGGTAGGCGCTGTCCTGCAACGCGTCCTTGGCGTTGACGTCTGCCCCGGCCTCGATCAGCTCACGCGCGGCATCCACGTTGTTGCCATGCGTGGCCAGCAGCAGCGCGGTGCGGCCCTGGCCATCGCGCGCCTCCAGCGTGGCGCCATCCTCGATCGCCTGTCGCACCGCATCGGCGTCGCCGCGGCTGGCAGCATCCCGCAGGCGCGCGTCTGCGTCGGCCCTGGACGTGGCGGTGCAGGCGGGGGTGACCATGGCCAGCAGGCACAACAGCAGCACGCGCGTTAACGGCGCAGGCCAGCCAGCGGAATGATGGACGCGCATGACAGTGTCTCCTCATGTCCGTCGCCACGGAACGCCGTGCGACGGTAGCAACAGCCGGGCATTGCCGGCCCCTGCCCTGCATGGTAGAAGTCGGTCTGGGTATCCAGAAGTGAAATGTTCAAATGCAAGACAGTGCCAAATCGAATAGACCCCTGTTCGAACTGGACCTGCTGCGGGCGCTGGTGATGGTGGCCGACTGCGGCAGCTTCACCACGGCGGCCACGCGCCTGCATTCGACCCAGTCCACGGTCAGCCAGAAGGTGCGCCGGCTGGAGGAACTGGCCGGGCATCGCCTGCTTGAACGCGGCCATCGCGACGTGCACCCCACCGATGCCGGCCACACCCTGCTCGGCTACGCGCGGCGCATGCTCGACCTGAACGAGGAAATGGCGCAGGCGCTGGCCGGTGCGACGGTGGAGACCGCGGTCCGCATCGGCGTGCCCGAGGATTTCGTCAACGCGCAGACCACGCGCATGCTGGCCGCCTTCAGCCGTCGCCACCCGCAGGTGAAGCTGGAGATCAGCAGCGGCCTCAGCCGCGACCTGGCGCAGGGCTTCGACCACGGTGAGCTGGACCTGGTGCTGGTCAAGCAACGCCGCAACAGCCGCCAGGCGGTGCATTGCCGGCGCGAGCCGATGCACTGGATCGACAGCCTGCGCAGCAGCTGCCTGCAGCAGGACCCGCTGCCGCTGGTCACCTTCCCCCCGCGCGGGCTGTACCGCGACGAGATGATCCATGCCGTGGAAGCGCTGGGCCTGCGCTGGCGCATCGCCTTCACCAGCTCGTCGCTGAGCGGCATCCAGGGCGCGGTGGCCGATGGCATCGGCATCAGCCTGCTGCCACGCCGCGCGGTCAGCCGCGAGCACCGCCTCATCGATGGCGAGCGCGAGCTGCCGGTGATCGACAACTACGAGATCGGCCTGCTGCATCGCGCGGACGCCGATGATGCCGTGCGCGCACTGGCCAGCGAGCTGTGGCGGCAGGTGCAGCGCGAACCGGACTGACCACGGTAGATCCACGCCATGCGTGGATGCCTTTCGCGCATCACGCATCGAAACATGGTCACTCCGGCCCTATAGCGGGCAACAATCGCCTCGTAGAGTGCCTGTTGTTTCCGTGCTCCACGGCGCCTGCCATGTCCGATGAAATCCCCACCCGCTTCGATCCGCTGCCTGCGGCGCTGCAGACGCATCTGCAGCACCAGCGCTCGCTGATCGCCGCGCGCGTGGCGGCCGGCTTCCCGACGTTGCCGGTGCAGTGGCCGCTGGCGGCCAGCACACTGCAGCGCGTGGTCGATGCCGAGCTGATCGACCGTGCCGACTGCGATGGCTGGGAAGCGCTGGGCGTGGCGTTCGGTGACACCCTGGCCCAGCGCGTGCCGGGTCTGGCCTGGATGCAGGTCACCGATGCCTGGGGCATCGATGCGGTGCTGCGCTATGCCGACAGCAGCCTGCAGATCGGCGCCAGCACGCTGCTGCTCAAGCGCGTCGAACAGGGCGAAGTCATCGACATCGCCCATCTGCTGGCGTGGCTTGAGGAATTCGTTGCCACCCGCGCCGACGATTACGTCTGAAAGGCCGCCGAGCATGGCTCGGCACTACAGGGGATTGCGTGGCGTGGATCTACAGCCAGCGGCCGTCGACCACCACGCGGCGTTCCACGGGCACCCCAGCCACGGCAGCAGGGCCGTGGTCGGCACGCACCGCCACGAAAGTGGCTGGCTGGCCTTCGGCAATGCCATGCTGCGGCAGGCCGATCACCTGCGCGGCGTGGGTGGTGACCATGTCCAGTGCCAGCATCAGGTCTGCATCGGTGTAGAAGCCGGACCGGTAGCCCAGCAACATCGCGCGCTGCAGCAGGTCGCCGTTACCGTACGGCCACCAGCAGTCGCGGATGTTGTCATTGCCTGCGAACACGCGTACACCGGCATCATGCAGCGCGCGCAGCGGCGGGAACGGATGATCGCCCGGCGCGTTGCTCATGATCGCCACACCCGCCGTGGCCAATGCTTCGCCCACCTGCAGCGCGCGCGCCAGCGGCACTTCGCCCAGCGAATAGGCATGGCTGACCGCAACCCGCCCCTGCAGGCCGGCGGCCCGCGTCCGCGCTGCGATGCGCAGCAGCTGGGCCAGGCCGGTTTCGCCGGGCTCGTGCAGATGGATGTCCAGCTGCACGCCGTAACGCTCGGCCAGGCCGAACAGCAGCGCCAGCTGGCCTTCGGCATCACCATCGAGCGTGGTCGGGTCGATGCCGCCGAGCACCTCCACGCCCGCGGCAAGCGCCTGCTCCAGTACGGCGGCGGTGCCGGGACAGGACATCACCCCGGCCTGCGGAAACGCCACCAGCTGGATCCGCATGATGTCGGCGCAGCGCAGTGCCGCCTCGCGCACCGCTTCGAGATGGCCGAGACCGGTGCTGCCGTCGATATCGACATGGCAGCGCATCGCCACCGTACCGAAAGCACTGCATTGGCGGATCAGCGCCTCGGCACGGTCCACCATCGCTGCCGCACCCGCCACCGCCGCCTTCTCCACCGCCAGCCGCTCACGCAGGCTGTTCACCGGCTGGTGCGGGTGCCAACGGTCGCCGACGAAGCTCTTGTCGAGGTGAATGTGGCCGTCGATCAGCCCGGGCAGCACCGCGAAGCCCTGCAGGTCGACGCATTCCGCCCCTTCGACCGGCGTGGCCTCGCCATTGAGCCCGCTGATGCGGCCATCACGGACATGGAAATGCAGTGGCGCACCGTCGCGGTCGACACCGCCATGGACGAACTGGAGGGTCATCGGGAACTCCCGGAATGCCAAGAATGGCGCCATCGTGCGCCTCGCCGCAGCCATCGGCCAACGAAATATCTGGATGGCACGCATTCACGAGAACGATGACTGCCCTGCGACAACCGGTCGCAGCCACGCCGTGCACACCCCTGAACGGGTAACATGGGCGCCTGTTTCCGCTGTGATGCCGCATGGGCCCGTCCGACCGCCACGATCGTCTCCGCCGCTGGCAGGCCGCGTCCCTGCTTGCCGCTGCCCCGATCGCCAGCCTGTCCGCCACCGATGCAGCGGCTGCCGCGCCGCTGCAGTCGCCGCCGGGCCAGCAGCGCATTGCCCCGGCTGCACTGGTCGAGCGCCTGCACCAGCGCGTGCTGTCCGGGCAGAGCGCCACTGCCACGCTGGAACAATGGTGCGCCGAGCACGGCCTGGCCGAACAGGCGCGGGTGCGCGCAGTGCGCGTACACGGCCAGGACAAGCCCGCGCCCGCCGACGTGCTGCAGGCGCTGGGCGTGAAGCCGGGTGCCGACCTGCGCTATCGCCGTGTGCAGCTGGTCTGCGGCAGCCGCGTACTGTCCGAGGCCGACAACTGGTACCTGCCTGGCCACCTCAGCCCGGCCATGAACCAGGTGCTGGACAGCACCGATGAACCGTTCGGTCGCGTGGTCGGCCCGCTCGGTTTCCAGCGCCAGACCTTGGCCGACCAGACGTTCTGGCCGCCGCGGGGCGAAGGCGACCGCGGCGTGATCCTGGAGGTGCGTGCCCTGCTGCGCGATCGCCAGCAGCAGCCTTTCAGCTACGTCATCGAGTCATACCTGCTGCAGGCGCTTCCGTAACGCGCCGTGGCGCCGGTCATCCGCCGGTGCTACGGGCCCGCGATGCCGTTGGCGGCCGGGTCCACCGAGAACACGAAACGCCCACCGCGCTGGTCCCTGCCCCATGTCATCGGCGCGATGGTAAGGCTGTAGACCGGGGCCGCCTTGTCCATGCCGATCGCCTCGGACCAGGCACTGAAATCCTCGTCGGTACGGCTTCGGATCTCGCCAACACACAGGCTGTAGCCACAGGCGAAAGACACCAGCGTGCCGTCGTTGCCGATGCGCCGGGTCGCGGCCGTCCTGTAGAGCCGGGTCAGGTCCTGCACTTCCGGGTGACCGGCTGCATCGCGCTCGAACTGGCTGATCACCTGCGCGAAGGCCTTGTCGGAACCCAGCACCGCCTCGCTCTTCTGTGCGGACACCGCACCCTCGTTCAGCAGCATGCGCTCGCCCTCGAGGAAGTGACCTTCCGGTTGCGCGAGCCCAGGGGCAGCCGTCGTGGTACTCGATGCCGTTGGCACGCGCGCTGATACAGCATCGGTCGCGGGGTTGGAACGGGACGGCGCAGGCGCGGCATTGGCCACCTCCGCGGCATCCTCCACGCTGGCCGCCTGCCTGCCACTGCAACCTGCAATGGCCAGCACGGCAATCACGCTCCACCCCCTGACATCCATGCGCATCCTCCTCCGTGTATCGCCACAGCATGCCACGTGCGCGACGGCAGCACGGATGCACTGCACAAAGAAAAGCCCGGCAATGCCGGGCCTTTCGTTCGCCTGCCGGATCAGCGGAACCGGTAGTCCAGCTGCACCCAGTACTGGCGGCCATACGGGTCGTAGTTGCCGACCGGGTAGAACGGCCAGCCGCCACCGTTCTTGTCCGCCGGCGGGCGGCTGTCACGCAGGTTGTTGACGATCACGCCCACCGACAGGTTCTCGCCGAACTGGCGGAACACGCTGGCGTTGTAGGTCATGTACGGCGCGATGCGGCCACTGCCATCGGTCTTCGGCAGCGAGCCGAAGCGGTTGCCGTACAGCGTGGTGGTCCAGTCACCCTGGTTCCAGGTGATGCTGCCGTTGGCCTTGCTGCGCCACTGGTAGTCATCCAGCGAATTGCGGATGTCACGCTCCGGATCATCGGAGAACTGCCGGTATTTGTGCTCCAGCACCACGGTGTAGGCCAGGCGCGTGGTGAAGCGGCCATAGCGACCGGCATCGAAACGCCAGTTGCCCTTCAGGTCCAGGCCGCGAACCGATTCAGAGGCGGCGTTGATCGGGTTGATCAGCACACGGGTCACCTGGTCCGGCTGCACGGTTGCATTGGACGGGTTGCGGATCACACGCGACAGCGCGTCCCGGCACAGCGGTGAGCCGATGTCACGCGCTTCGCCGCCCAGCGTCTTTCCCAACCGGCAATCGGCCTCGTCGCGCAGGATGCGGCTGGTATCGAGGCTGGTCACCTCGTTGTCGATGCGGATGTCGTAGTAATCGGCACTGAAATCCAGGCCAGCCAGCGGCGACCAGACCACGCCGAAGCCATACGACTTGGCCGACTCCGGCTGCAGCTGCGGGTTGGCACGGTTGCTGTAATCGATCGACAGGCCGTTGTAGTCGCAGTTGTCATACGACTGGCCTGCGGTGCGGCAGCGCCAGTAGTCGGTCATGCCCGGGTTGTAACCACGCGTCTCGGTCGCGAACACGTAGTTCATGTCCGGCGCCCGGAAGCTGGTGGCAGCGGTACCACGGATCAGCAGGCTCTCGATCGGCCGGAACTCGACGCCGAAGCTCCAGGTCGCCTTGCCGATGTGCTCACCACCGGCACGGTACTGGTCATAGCGCCCGGCCAGGGTGGTGGTCAGCGACTGCAGCAGCGGCAGCTGCAGCTCCACGCCGGCAGCATAGCGGTCGCGCTCGCCACCGGCACCAATACCGGCGCTGGTGTTCCAGAATTCACCGGTGCCCAGTCGGGGGTCCGGTCGATTGCGATAGCCCTGGCTGCCAGCCTCGACCACCGCGGCCAGCGCAGCGTCGCCACCGGGCAGTGCGAACAGCCGGCCGTTGACGCTGGCGCTGAAGGTCTGCAGCCACGCCGCGTTGCGGCTCTCCTGGTAGCCGGACAGGCTCTGGTACTCGTTCGGGCTCAGCGGCTGGAACAGGCGCGCCGGATCCGGCGCATAGACCTCTACACCATTGCGCACGCCCAGCTTCGGGCCAAGCAGGTATTCGTTGATCCCGGCCAGCAGCACCGGGCGGCGGGTGCGGTTCTCGTAACGCGAACGGCTGTAGACCGCCTCATAGTCCCAGCCACTGTCGCCGATCTGGCCGCGCGCGCCGACGTTGAATGACCACGAATTTTCCAGGAAACGATTGGCATTGCGCGGCAGGCCACCGATTTCCTCGGGCGCAAAGCGGCGGTACCAGCTTTCCAGGTTGCCGGTGGTCTGGTTGTAGAAGTAGTTGCGGGCCGAGGTCCAGGTGGGCGCACGGGTGTTGTTGGTGATGCGTGCGCTGCCCACGGCCAGATCGGCGAACAGGTCGGTGGTCTCGTTGACGTGGAAGGTCAGCAGGCCGTAGCCGTTGAGGTTGCGCTTCTCGGTCTGCACCGTCCAGTAGCTGGCGGCGGCCTCGTTGCTGCCGCAATACCAGCCCTGGCGCGGGTTGAAGGCACGGAACACGCTGCCGCCATAGATATCCGACGCCGCGTCGCAGCCATTGGCGCCCGGATCGATGTTGCGACCGGTAGCGGCGTTGCGGCGATACGCGATCGCGGTCGCCTGCGGCGCCTTGCCGGCGGGGTCATCATCCAGCGAGTCCATGAAATCGCGCTGGCGCGCATGGATCGCCTTGCGCACATCGAACTCGAAGCCGAACAGCGCATCCCAGCGCTCGCCGGAACTGCCACCAACCACCTGCGCGCGCTGGTTGTCGCCACCGCCCTGCTGGGTGCCGCCGGCCCGCACGTTCACGTCCACACCCTCAAAGCGGTCCTTGAGGATGATGTTGACCACGCCGGCGATGGCGTCGGAGCCATACACCGCCGACGCACCGGCCGCCAAGACCTCGATGCGCTCAATCAGCGCACTGGGAATGTTGGCCAGGTTGACCACGTTCACCGAGCCCTCGTAGGCCAGCGGGTAGTCGGCCTGGCGGCGGCCGTTGACCAGCACCAGCGTGCGGTTCGGGCCCAGCCCGCGTAGGTTGATGGTGTTGGCGGCCGGGGTGAAGGTGTTGCCGAAGTCCTCCCCCTGCACGTTGCCGGTGTTTTCAGTCAGGGCGCTCAGCGCGTCGAACGCGTTGCGGTAGCCCTGCGCGTCGATCTGCTCGCGGCTGATCACGGTCACCGGCGACGGCCCTTCGACACTGGCGCGCGGAATGCGCGAGCCGGTGACCTTCACTTCCTGCAATGAGGTGGGTGCGCTTTCCTGCGCGAAGGCCGGCGACGACACCAGCATCAGGGACGACAGCGCGAGCACCAGCGGACGCGGGCGCAGCGCCTTGTGGGAGGCAGACATGGGCTTCCTGGGGGAGTTGGACGGGTGGTATGGGACCGGAGGCCTGCGCGGCGCATAACGATCCCGTAACGAAAGTGTCCTGAATGGATGGTTTCAACGGAAATGACCAGCCCTGATGGACTTATGCCTGAACCGAATCAGGCTCCGCCCGGTGATCGTCGCGTTTTTGCAATCTTTTGAATGGTCTGGCGAACCGGGCATTGCCATCGTTCCGGGGATGATGACCCCGTACCCCACATCCCTCCTCCCCCCGCTGCGCCCTGTGTCGCGCCGCCATCTGCTGCAGTTGCAGATGGCACCGGTCACCCTGCGCCCGTTCCAGCGGGCCGATCTGCCGGCCTGGCGCCTGTTCGACGACCGCCGCCGGCGCGGGCGCCGCCATCCGGCCGGTATCGACGAAGAAGCCCGCTTCCTTGCCCACATGCATCGCTCGCGGCTGGAGCAGGACAACGACCAGCTGCTGCTGGGTGTTTTCGATGACCAGCACGGCACCGTGCTGGACCAGTTGCACGTCCGCCTGCATTCGCTGCACTCGCGCTGCGCCGAGCTGCTGTCACTGCAGCACTGGCACGCGCACACCGACGCGATGCTGCAGGCACTGTGCCCGTTCCTGTTCGAGGATGTCGGCCTGCACCGCCTGTTCGTGATGCTGCCGCCGGACTGCAGTGACCCGTTCGCCACTACGCTGCACGCCTTCGGCTTCGAGCAGGAAGGCCTGCTGCGCGACCATCATCTGGATCTGGATGGCTGGCAGGATCGCCAGCTGCTGGCGCTGACCGCACCGGTCTGGCGCAGCCGCCAGCAGCCCCAGAGTTAGCGGACCCGCTCCAGGGAGTCGCCTGCGCCGGTCAGCACCGAGCAGGCGTGGTCCTGCAGTTCTTCGGCGCTGGCCTCGTTGCCGGTGCCGGCGTCCACCCGGGTCGCCAGCAGGATGAAGCCCGGGGCGCCCTGCACGGCGTCCCGGCCGGCCACGACCAGGCTCCACTGGCCCACGTCGTCCACGCCAGCGAGGTCATAGGCCAGCAGATTGAGCGGATTGGCGGTCAGTTCCGCACCCGGCAGCAGGCGTGCCTGGTACTGATGGCCGCGCAGCAGCACCGGCAACGGTGCCCAGCGGCTGCCGAGGGCGGCAGCCTGCGTGTCCAGCGCCTGCAGCACGTCGGCACGCAGGCAATCCACATGGATATGCAGCTGGTGCTGTGACCGGCCGTGCGGCGAGTTCAATGCCAGGCTCGCGACGTTGCGCGGCAGCGGTTGCCGCAAGGCCTGTTCGGTGTGGCTGCGCGCCTGCCAGGCGGCAGCGAAGTAGTTCGGTGCACCACGCTGGTACAGGCTGCGGCTCTCGATACCGCTCACCTTGTCCAGCGGCATCAGCAGGAACTGGTAGTCGCCGTGCGCATCCTTGACCAGCACATCGCGGCGGTCTGCGGCTGTCTCCACGTGCAGGCAGTCGCCGCGTGGACCTTCGGGGCCCCGGCAGTCACGTTCGATCAATCGCCACAATGCATCGGAATGGGCCGGCGGCGGCGGCGCACTGGCACAGGCGGACAACAGCAGCAGGGACGACAGCAGGAAGGGGCGCAGGGACACGGCAACGACTCACGGAGCAGGCACGGCAGACAGCGCCGCGCTGCATTCTAGCCAGTGCGAAGCTGCAATCAGTAGGTGCCGAACGGCACTTCAACCACGATCGGGGCGGCACCCTCGCCGGCCTGCAGGCTGTAGCGGTCCAGCGCCCCATCGTCATCGGCGTGCGGCTGGCGCTGGAAATGCAGCGGGTAGCGGGTGTCCCCCAGGCGCACGGCGCTGCCGTCGGCCTCCAGCGCGGCACCTTCCGGAATCAGCAGCCCGCCCAGGTCACTGTAGGCGCCAGGCACATCGGCGAAGCTGTAGTCGGCCAGCTCGTCCACCCGCTGCATCGCATAGACGTGCGGCACATAGGGACGTGCGGGGCTGCGGCCATTGCTCAGGTCGGTCACCCAGGCCTGCGGCAGGTGGTACTGCTCGCGCAGCGCGGCCACGCCCAGCGAGGGGCTGGCCACCTGCAGGCAGCACACCGTGCGCTTGCCTTCGCGGTCAAGAATGGCGAAACGGTCACCGCGGGTGGCCGCCTGCGGCAGCATGGCGAAGGCCAGGTTACGCTGGGCCGGTGCGTAGCCGGATTCGGTCTGCAGGTTGCGCCAGGCACCGAATACCGGGGTTTCGACCGGCGCGGGTTCCGGATCGGCAGCGGAGGCGGAGGCGGAGGCGGAGGCGGCAAACGCTACGCCCAGCAACGACAACACCAGCGCCGTCATCGTCTTGTCCTTGCCGCGGAAGCTGCCTGCCGTCATACCGTATCCCGTATCCAACACCTGCGCCGGAAAGGCCCGGCCTGCCCGCTGGCGTATTGCCAGCCATTGCTCCCACTATGCAATGACCACGCTGTGCCGGCAATGACCGGGGTGCTGACGCCTTTCGCACGCTCGGTGCTATCGTTCCCGCCATCTTCCCCTGCGCAGGAGCGCTCGCATGTCTGCATTCCGTCTGTCCCCGTTGCTGCCGGCCTCTGCCCTGCTGCTGTCGGCCTGCGTCAGCACCCCTGGCCCGGAAGTCAAAGGCAGCGGCCGCTGCGACGCCAGCCAGCTAGGCTGGGCGATCGGCCAGCCGGCCAACGAGCCCAACATCCGCCGCCTGTCCCGCGAGAGTGGTGCCGGCCTGGTCAACCCGATCGGCCCCAGCACCATCACCACCAAGGACATCCGCCAGGACCGCCTGCGCGTGTTCGTGGACAAGGACAACATCATCACGTCCACGCGCTGCGAGTAAGCGCCGCCACCGCTTTTGTAGGGTCGAGCCATGCTCGACTGGCTTTTCGCGCCGCCCGTCCGAAGACCCGTCGAGCATCGCTCGACGCTACATTTCAGGGTTCGGTATAGCCGGCACAGTCCGGCAGTGCCTGGTCCGGGTGGAACATCCCCGCCCCGAAGCGGAACAGCCGGGTGTAGGTACACGCCGGGTCCTGTTCGATGCGCAGATCCTGCTTCTTCAGCGGCCCCCTGGCCAGCGAATCCTCGAAGCGCGAAACACCGGCCGGGTACCGGGTCGCCACGGTCTGGTAGCGCAGCACTGGCATGCCCTCGGCAACCGTATCCAGCGCCAGCTTCGCCGAGAACCCGTATTCGTCGTGGCAGGCACCGGCGCGCTGCCTGATGTCCTGCTCGCTGAAACAGGCGCGGATCATCGCATTGCCCAGCCATGGCACGGTCAGCACGTCGTCGTCCACCTGGATGTCGTCCTGCAGGTGACGCACGCGTGCCAGCTGCAGCGTGGACGCGTCGGCACCTCCACCGGAGTACATGGTGCTGAACTTGACGATGCCACCCACCAGCACATTCTGGCGGGCGCGCTGCTGCGGGTCGGTCACCGGTTCATCGCTGCCCACGCCAGGGGCCAGCCGCACGATCCATGGCCACAGCGACAGCTCGCTTTCCTGCGGCACGTCGATGCTGACGTGGTAGGTGTGCGGCTTGCCCTGGCCCGGTGCCTTCTCAAGCACTTCCAACACGGTCGGCCGGTCACCCTCCTCGGCAACCGGCTGCACGCGTACGCACCAGTTGCCGTCCCGCGTGCAGTCATAAAGCCCCGACGGTCCAGTCTCACTCGCGATCAGTACCTGTCCCAGCGGCTCCATCACGTTGCCGGCGGCATCGCGCTGCTGCGGCAGGATCGCGCTCTGGGCCAGCGCCAGCAGCGGGGTCGCCAGCAATGCAGTGCACAGGGTGGCGCGGACGGCGGCGGTGGGCATGGATGGCTCCTGCGGATGGGCTTCCGATGGTAACCGTTGCCCGGGCGGCGTCGAGCCATGCTCGTCTGCTGTATGTCGGCAGGAGCAGCCGAGCATAGGGTCGGCTCTACATCATCCGCAATCGCAGCCACCCCAGCCCTTGGCCTTCGAGGTCTGGCCGATACCGGGATTGAACGTGTTGCTCGGGTCCAGCTGCCTGTAGAACCCGGCCAGCGCCGGCTTGGCCGGGTACAGGTGACCGACATTGTGCTCGGCCGGGTACTCGGCACCACGCTGGTCCAGCAATGCCCACATTGCGTGCTCGATCGCCATCGGGTCTTCACCCTTGCGGGCGATGTAGTCCTGGTGGAACACGTGGCACAGGAAGTGCCCGTAATACAGCTTGTGCAGCAGGCGGCCGTCGATATCGGCCGGCAACTGCTCGAACCAGTCGCCGTCATCTCGGCGCAGGGCAATGTCCAGCGCCACGATGTCCTGCACCTGCCCGCGATGCACTTCGCGGTAGCGCACCGCGGCACCGGCCACGGCGAAGCGATGCAGGAACGCCTTGCGCCCCTCCTCGGCCGTGCAGTGGAAAAAGCCGCCTTCGTGCCCGGCGAAGAAGCCGCGCAACCAGGCCTCGGTTTCCGCAGCGTCCTGGGCAGAGACCTTCAGCAACAGGTGATGCTCGTAGCGCTGGCGGAACTCGCCCATGCGCTTGGGCAGGTGCGAGGGCAGCAGGCCGGTCAGAACCTGCATCACCCGGTCAGTCACCCCACGCAGTCCCAGCCGTTCGAACCAGCCGTCGACGCGGCTCTTCAATGCGAACGCGGCAGGTACACGTGCGGTGCCGAGGCGATCGATCAGCAGGAAGCTGTCCTTGCCGTAGCGCTCGCCGATGTCATAGGCATCGCGGTGGATGTACTCACCGGCAATCGGCAGGCGCTCGAAGCCGGTCAGCAGCTGGCGCCGGATCGCCGTGAGGCTGTCGGTGCGGTTGCTGCCGATGTAGAAGACTTCGGCGGCCTCCTTTTCGAAGGTATCCAGGCGCACCGCGAACACCGCCAGCTTGCCGGCCGAACCGGCAGCCTCGTAGTGGCGGCTGGGATCAGCATTGAAGCGCGCCGGGGTATCGGCGTCGACCTTGCGCACTTCGTCGGCGTAGCGCGGATCGGAGGCTGCGCGGCCGTCCCCGTCCCCCACATCCGACGCACTGTAGTCGCCCGCCTGCAGGCGCTGCAGGATCTGCTCGGGCGTATCGCCCAGCGCGATGCCGAGATGGTTGACCAGCTGTAGTTGGCCCTGCGCATCGACCCGCGCGTACAGCGCCAGCTCGGTGTAGGCCGGGCCACGGCGCACCAGCGCGCCGCCGGAGTTGTTGCAGATGCCGCCCAGCACCGAGGCGCCGATGCAGGACGAGCCGATCACCGAATGCGGTTCACGGCCCAGCGGTGCCAGCGTCTGCTCCAGGCGGTCGAGCGTGGCACCGGGCAGGCACAGCACCTGGCGGCCTTCGTTCAACAGCTGGATGCCGGTCAGGCGCAGCGTACTGACCAGCACGATCGGCCGGCCGTAGTCATCGCCGTCCGGGGTCGAGCCACCGGTCAGCCCGGTATTGGCCGCCTGCAGGATGATCGCCGCCCCACCCTGCACCGCTGCCTGCAGCACGCGCCACAGTTCCAGCAAGGTACCCGGGCGCACCACCGCCAGTACCGGGCCATCGCCGAAGCGGTAGCCGCGACGGAAGCGGCGCGTGCCCTTGTCGCCGGTCAGCACATGGCGGCTGCCGACCGCGTCGCGCAACTGTGCCAGCACGGCATCGTGGCCACTCATGGCAGGCTGACCAGCGAATCGCGGCCGATGTCGGCGATGCGGCGCGCACCGGTCAGTGTCATCGCCACGCGCATCTCCTTGGCGATCAGGTCCAGCAGGTTGGCCACGCCGGCCTCGCCCTGCGCGGCCAGCGCATAGACGAAGGCACGCCCCAGCAGCACGGTATCGGCACCGAGCGCCAGCATCCGCACCACGTCCAGGCCGGTACGGACGCCCGAATCGGCGAGAATCTTCAAATCACCCTGTACCGCGTCGGCAATCGCCGGCAGTGCGCGTGCGGTGGACAGCACGCCGTCCAGCTGGCGGCCACCGTGGTTGGAGACCACGATGCCATCGGCACCGAACCTGACCGCATCACGCGCGTCATCCGGGTCGAGGATGCCCTTGATCACCATCGGGCCCTTCCAGAACTCGCGGATCCACTCCAGGTCCTTCCACGAAATGGAGGGATCGAAGTTGCTGCCCAGCCAGCCGATGTAATCCTCCAGCCCGGTCGGGTTGCCACGGTAGGTGGAGATGTTGCCCAGGTCATGCGGGCGGCCGAACAGGCCGACATCCCACGCCCAGTGCGGATGGGTGATGGCCTGGCCGATACGGCGCAGCGAGGCGTTCGGGCCGCTCATGCCCGAGTGGGCATCGCGGTAGCGCGCACCCGGCACCGGCATGTCCACGGTGAACACCAGCGTGGTCACGCCCGCGGCCTGTGCCCGCTCCAGCGCATTGCGCATGAAGCCACGGTCGCGCAGCACGTACAGCTGGAACCACATCGGCCGTTGGATCGCCGGTGCCACTTCCTCGATCGGGCACACCGATACGGTCGACAGCGTGAACGGGATGCCGCGGCTGTCGGCCGCGCGCGCCGCCTGCACTTCACCGCGCCGGGCATACATGCCGGTCAGGCCGACCGGCGCCAGCGCCACCGGCATTGCCAGCGTTTCGCCGAACAGCTCGGTTTCCAGGCTCAGGTCGGACATGTTGCGCAGGATGCGCTGGCGCAGCGCGATGTCGGACAGGTCGGAAACGTTGCGCTTCAGCGTGTGCTCGGCATACGCGCCGCCATCGATGTAGTGGAACAGGAACGGCGGCAGCCGGCGTTGCGCTGCAGCACGGTAATCGGTGGAGGCGGAGATGATCATGGGGTCAACCGTGTGGGGAAGGCAGACGCGAGGCCCGCGCACGCCGGGCTTCGTTGTCATCGAGCGTGCGCAGCGTGGTGTGCACGAACTCGAGGTGGGCATGCGCGGCGGCGCGCGCGCGTTCGGGGTCGCCGGCCAGCACCGCGTCCATCATCTCGCGGTGCTGGTCGGACAGCGGCGAGAAGGTCCTCGCCGAGGTGTAGAGCTTTTCGCGGCTCTGCGAGATGTTGGTCTGCAGCAGTTCGAACAGGCCGCGCATCACCTGCAGCAGCACCAGGTTGTGCGAGGCCTCGGCGATGGACAGGTGGAAGGCCGCGTCAGCCTCCGCTTCACCGGTGGGGTCGTCCTTGCCGTGCGCGTCCATCATGGTCTGGAAGGCCTGCGCGATGCGCGTGCGGTCCTCGTCGGTGGCACGCAGGGCCGCATGCCAGGCGGTGGCGCCTTCCAGCGCATGGCGGATCTCCAGTACGTCGAAGCGGTATTCCGGGTCGCCCTGGAACAGCGGCAGATACGGCGCCAGCGGTTCATCCAGCGCCTGCCGCGCGCGCGCCGCCGGTTCGGCCACGTAGGTGCCGCCACCGACCCGTGCGGTCAGCAGGCCTTGGCTGGCCAGCTGCGCGATGGCCTCGCGCAACGCCGTTCGCGAGACCCCCAGCTGCACCGCCAGGGTGCGTTCGGCCGGCAGCCGGTCGCCCGGCTGCAGCCGCTGGTCCTGCACCAGGCCGCGCAGCTGCGCGGCCACCTTGTCCGAGATACGTTGCGTGCTCATGGCGCCATTGTGGCCCGAAGCGCGTAACAGGGGGTCAGGCCGCGCGGCATGGCTCAGGGAATCATCCAGGTCAGCCAGTAGGCCTGGGCCAGGGTGATCAGGCCGACCATGGTGGTGAAGACCAGGCTGTGCTTGACCGTGAAACGGAACAGGTCCGATTCCTTGCCGGCCAGGCCAACCGCCGCGCAGGCAATGGCGATCGACTGCGGCGAGATCATCTTGCCGGTGACGCCGCCGGTGGTGTTGGCCGCCACCAGCAGCACGTCGGACACGCCGATCTGCTGTGCGGTGGTCGCCTGCAGCGCCGAGAACAGCGCATTGGACGAGGTGTCCGAGCCGGTCAGGAACACGCCCAGCCAGCCCAAGAACGGCGAGAAGAACGGGAACGCGTCTCCGGTGTGCGCCAATGCCAGCGCCAGCGTTGCCGACAGGCCCGAATAGTTGGCGATGAACGCGAAGGCCAGCACCATGCCGATCGAATAGATCGGCATGCGCAGCTCACGCACGGTTTCGCCGAAGGTCTGCAGCGCCGACCGGGCCGGCATGCGCAGTGCGATGATCGCGATCACCGCCGCGAGGATGATCGAGGTGCCGGTGGCCGAGAACCAGTCGAATTTGTAGACCGCCTCATAGCTGAGCGGCGCGTCCACGATCGGTGGCATCTTCTGCACCCTCTGGTCGAGGCCCGGCACCGGGAGCTTCAGCACCCAGCCTTCCAGCGGGCCGCCTGCCGCGAACAGCGACTTGAACGGCTTGATGCTCCACAGCGTGACCATCGCGGTGAGGATCAGGAACGGCGACCACGCCTTGGCGATCTGGCCGACGCTGTAGCGCGGCGCCTCCAGTGCCTGTGCGGTCGCCTCGGCGCTGGTTTCGGTATCGAAGCGGAAGATCCGTACCGGCTTCCAGCGGCGCAGGAACAGGGTCAGGCAGACCAGCGACGCCAGCGAGGCGGTGATGTCCGGCAGTTCCGGACCGATGAAGTTGGAGGTTAGGTACTGCGCGATGGCGAAGGAGCCACCGGCCACCAGCACCGCCGGCCAGGTTTCCTTGATGCCACGCCAGCCATCCATGATCGCCATGATCCAGAACAGCACGATGACGGTCAGGAACGGCAGCTGGCGGCCGGCCATCTGGCCGATCTCGAAGGCATCCAGGCCGGTGACCTGCCCGGCCACGATGATCGGAATGCCCATTGCACCGAACGCCACCGGCGCGGTGTTGACGATCAGGCACAGGCCGGCGGCATACAGCGGCTTGAAGCCCAACCCGACCAGCAATGCCGCGGTGATCGCCACTGGCGCACCGAAACCGGCCGCGCCTTCCAGGAAGGCACCGAAGGCGAAGCCGACCATCAGCATCTGCAGGCGCTGGTCTTCGGTCACCGACAGGATCGAAGCGCGGATGATGTCGAACTGACCGGTCTTGACCGAGACCTTGTAGAGGAACACCGCGCCGATGATGATCCAGGCAATAGGCCAAAGGCCGTAGACGAAGCCGAAGCCGGCCGCACCCAGCGCCTGGCTCAGCGGCATGCGGTAGAACAGCAGGGCCACGCCAAGCGCGATGGCCACGGTGATCGTGCCGGCCAGCCAGCCCTTCATGCGCAGCACGGCCAGGGCAACGAAGAAGAACGCGATCGGCAGCAGCGCGATCAGGCTCGACAACCACAGGTTGCCGGCGGGGTCGTACAGGTGTTGCCAGGGCTGCATGAAGACTCTCGACTGGATGCGGAAGGTGCCCCACCGCAGGCGGTGGATCGCCGTGGCTGTCGATTATTGGTCGTACCAATAATGATTTCGATCAGACCACTTGCAGCGGATTTAACCGCCACTCCGGCGAGGAACCTATTAGACCATAGGGCTAGATGCCATATTGGTCCGACCATTTAGTCCGCAAGGTAGTGCCGGCCGCTGGCCGGCAATTCGAGATTCCCTACGAGATCCGTTTCTCCAGCCGCCGCATCACTGCCAGCACCAGCACGCACAGCACGCTCACGCCGATGGCAATCACGTACTTGCTGATCCCCACCGCAATCCCGATGGCCGCCGCCATGATCAACGAGCTGGCCGTGGTCAGGCCGCTGACCTGGTCCTCGCGTGACCCACGCAGGATGGTGCCAGCGGCAACGAAGCCGACACAGGCCACCACCGCTTCGATCAGGCGTACCGGATCAACCTGCAGCAGGTCGCGGTAGCGCTCCTGCTGGAAATGCTCGGCCACCGAGTCGCCAAGGCCGACGATCAACGCGGCGGCCCCTGCGATCAGCATGTGCGTACGCAGGCCAGCGGCGTGCTTGCCCATCTCGCGCTCGACGCCGAGCACGCCGCCGAACAGCATCGCTGCGGCAACGCGCAGCAGGATCGAGACATCCTGGGTAAGTTCCATGGGAAAGCTCCGGAATTTTCCCGGAGCGTCGCGCGGCGATCGTGGGACGGCGGTGAAGGCGATGGCACGCCTTCTTCACCGCACGCATTCCTCCACGCATGGCGTGGATCTACTGACCGCATTCGCTCACTGCGCCAGGTAGCCACCATCGATGGCGTAGTACGCGCCGGTCGCGAACGAGGCATCGTCGCTGGCCAGCCAGGCCACCAGCGCCGCCACTTCCTCGGCCGTACCCAGCCGCTTCAAGGCGTGACGGCCTTCCAGCGTGGCGCGCACCTTCGGGTCCATCTTCTCCAGCAGCGGTGTGCTGATGAAGCCCGGGCCGACCGCGTTGACACGAATGCCGTCGGCGGCATGTTCCCACGCGGCGGTCTGGGTCAGCCCGACCACGCCGTGCTTGGCCGCCGCATAAGCGGTGGAACCGGCATACCCCACCTGGCCCAGGATCGAGGCCATGTTGATGATGCTGCCGCCGCTTCCAGCGGCTCGCATTGCCCGGATCTGCGCACGCTGGCACAGGAACACGCTGGTCAGGTTGACGTCGATGACCCGCTGCCAGCCATCGATCGGATAGTCACCGCTGCTGGCGGCCGGCCCGCCGATACCGGCGTTGTTGACCGCCACATGCAGGCCGTCGAGTTCCTTGATCGTGCGCTGCACCGCCGCCTCCACCGCTGCGTCGTCGGTGACGTCCAGCGCGATGCCAATCGCCTGTGCTCCGGCATTGCGCAACTGCGCCACGGTGGCATCCACCGCATCCTGCTTCAGGTCCCAGACCGAGATCCGCGCGCCGGACGCCGCCAGGGTCTGCGCCACGGCCAGACCAATGCCGGACACGCCGCCGGTCACGATCGCGGTCTTGCCGGTGAGTTGGTAATCAATCATCTGCGTTCTCCATCAGTGGGGGTATCGAAGTGGCCTGCAGCAGCCAACCACCCCACCCTACGCGCATTCCTGTGATGGCCTGGCTGACACCGCGTCTACGGGCGATCGTTCCAGCCATGAAACCTCAACTCAAGTTGATGTATGGAATTACTTACGGATATGCATGCAAAACGCCGGCGTATGCTCGGCGGCATTTTCACTTTGGCCGTAATCGTCAATCGTTTTGACCCTATTGGAATCAAAAGCGCGCGAATCGAGGCGACAATGGGAAACGTTTCCAGTTTCTTCGACACACTCCATTCAACCTGGCGTTTCCCCAGCCATCCAGAGTGCCCACGCCACTGCTTCCCAGCATGCCTGCGCGGGTAACGACCGGATCTGCATCTGCGTTGCAGAGCGCGTGGGCGAGGTCATGCCAGCGTCCACCTCCAAAGTACGTGCCGAGCGATGTCCCGATACTTCACTTTTGCCGATTACCGCCGCTTCGGCCACCGTCATGGCTTTGATTACCGCGCTGACCCGGAACACCTGCGCGACGACCAGTGGGCCGGCCATGGCGAGGTCAACGAGCAGTTCCTGCGCGGCGGCATGAGCCTGATCGCCTCCGACGTCCATAATCGCTTTCCTTATGTAGCGACCGCCCAGCAGAGTCCCGGCCTGGCCATCCGCGTGATGCTGCAGGGCCAGGTCGATGTGCGCATTCCGCGACGCGGTGGTTTCACCCTGCGCGCCGGCACGGCGATGACCGCGCACCACCGCGAGCAGGTCGAGATGACCGGTGCGCACCCCGGCGAAACGCGCATGCGCGGCGTCAGCGTCATGGTGCCCGGCCAGATCGATCCGGATCTGTTCCATCTGCCGCAGCTGGAGACCGCGCTCAACAGCCACCTGGAATGCCGCCACTGGGCCATTCCGCATACCCTGCTGCCGGTACTCGGCCAGTTGTTCGACAGCCCATGGGAAGATGGCATCGACGCCTTGTGGCGCGAGGGCGTTGCTCTGCAGCTGCTGGCCGTTGGCCTGAAGGCCGAGGATCTGCAGACCGACCCTGTACGAACGCTGCGGGCCGGCCAGCGCGAGCGCCTGGAGCGCGTGCGTGCCTACCTGCATGACGACCCCAGCCACGCCCACAGCCTGGTCGAGCTGGCCCAGCTGGCCTGCATGAGCCCCAGCTCGCTGCGCCGTCATTTCGCCCAGCAGTACGGCTGCTCGGTGTTCGACTACCTGCACGAGCAGCGCATGCGCCACGCCGAACAGGGCCTGCGCGAGGACGGCTGGACGGTCGAGCAGGCCGCCGCCGCCAGCGGCTACCGTCATCCCAGCAACTTCGCCGCGGCATTCCGCAAGCGTTTCGGCCTGGTCCCCAGCCGCTGGCGCACGGGCCCCTCGAAGGTGGGGTGAGGTGCCTTGGTAGGTGCCGACCTTGGTCGACACGCTCCCGCGCCATCGCGGATGCCGGCCAGCGGCCGGCACTACCACACCCGCCTGAATCGACCTGCGATGGCTCCGCTCTGGTGGGTCTCGACCTTGGTCGATCAGCATGCCATTGCCCAGCCTTGGTAGGTGTCGACCTTGGTCGACACGCTCCTGCGCCATCGCGGATGCCGGCCAGCGGCCGGCACTACCGCAGCCGCCTGAATCGACGTGCCATGGCCCAGCCTTGGTAGGTGTCGACCTTGGTCGACACGCTCCTGCGCCATTGCGGATGCCGGCCGGCGGCCGGCACCACCCCAGCCGCCGGGTATCGCACACCCGGCGGATCTCACTAACCTCAATACACCGGCAGATCGATGTAGCTCGCCTGCGCCGCGCTGTGCCAGACCCGCTGCGTGGCCTTCTGGTAATCGCCTGGCTTGGCCAGGTAGATGTTCGGCACGTAGGTCTGCGGGTTGCGGTCGTACAGCGGGAACAGGCTGGACTGCACCTGCACCATCACCCGGTGGCCCTTCTGGAACGTGTGGTTGGCGTTGGGCAGGTCGAAACGGTACGGCAGCACTTGGTTCGCCGCCAGCGGCTTCGGATCGCTGAAGCTCTCGCGGTAGCGGCCACGGAAGATCGCCAGCGACACCGGCAGCTCGTAGCCACCCATCTCCGGCGTCGACGCTTCCTGGTCCGGATACACGTCGATCAGCTTCACCACCCAGTCACTGTCGGTGCCACTGGTCGAGGCCTGCAGGTGCACTACCGGCGCGCCGCCGATGCGCAGCGGCGCGGTCAGCGGTTCGGTGATGAAGGTCAGCACGTCCGGGCGACCATCGACAAAGCGCTGGTCCTTGACCAGCCAGGTGGTCCACATGTCGCGGTCACCGAAGCGGACCGGACGCGGCACGAACGGCACCGGCTTGGCCGGGTCGGACACGTACTCCTCGAAGTCGCCCTCGCCCGCCGCCGGCGCCTGGAATGCCAGCTTGCCGCCGGCCCGCAGGTACAACGGCTTGCTGCTGGCAGCACAGCCCTTGTCGCAGCTGCGCGGCCAACCCTTCAGGCGATCCCAGTGGTTTTCGCCAGTGTTGTAGACCAGCACCGGCGGCGTGTCCGCCTTCGGCGCACCGTCCACCAAATACTGGTCGAAGAACGGCTTGAGTACATCACGGCGGAACTGCAGCGCGGTATCGCCATCGAACTTCAGCGCGCCCAGCTCACTGCCGCTGTAGTTCACCTGGCTGTGCCGCCACGGCCCCATCACAAGGTAATTGCGGTTGTTGCCGCTGTCGCGCCCTTCCATTGCCTGATAGGCGTGGTTGGCGCCCCACATGTCCTCCTGGTCCCACAGGCCCTGCAGCCACATGGTCGGCACCTTCAACGGTGTTTTCGCCATCACCGCGTCCAGCGCCTGACCCTGCCAGAAGCCGTCATAGGCCGGGTGCTCGACCAGCTTCTTCCACCAGGTCAGCTGGTCCACGCCGGTGAAGCGCGCGTAGTCGCCAGCCGAACCGATCCGCAGGAAAGTGCTGTAGTCGTCATAGCCGAGGCTGGGCAGCGGCGTACCCTTGCCGCGCTTCTCGGTCTGCATCGCGAAATAGTTGAAGTTGACCTGGCGGAACGCACCGTAGTTGAGCCAGTCGTCGCCCATCCAGCCATCGACCATCGGGCTCTGCGGTGCGGCCACCTTCAGCGCCGGATGCGGGTCGGTCAGCGCCATCACCACGGTGAAGCCCTCGTACGACGAGCCGAGCATGCCGACCTTGCCATTGCTCTCCGGCACGTTCTTCACCAGCCAGTCGATGGTGTCCCAGGCGTCGGTGGAGTGGTCGACTTTGGTGTTGTTCAACGGCCCGCGCAACGGCCGGGTCATCACGTAATCGCCTTCGGAGCCGTACTTGCCACGGATGTCCTGGAACACGCGGATGTAACCGCCGTCGACGAACACCTCGTCGCCCTGCGGCAGCAGGTCGCGCATGCGCGGCGAATCACTGCGGCTGGCGCGGCCAGCGGCATCGTAGGGGGTGCGGGTCAGCAGGATCGGGGCATTGCGGGCGCCCTTGGGCACCACGATCACCGTATACAGCTTGGTGCCATCACGCATCGGCACCATCACCACGCGCTTGTCGTAGTCACGACCGACATCGGGAGCAACGAAGGGCTTGCCGCTGATGTCCGGGGTCATCGGCGGGGTATCGGCGGCCAGCACGGTGCTGGACAGGCAAAGGGCAATGGCTACAGCGACGGCACGCACACGCATGGACAACCCCTCCCGGCAGGAAAGCCTCAAGCCTACTCCTGCCCCGAGCCGTGAGGTGTGGGCGGGCTTTGCATTCTGCGGCGGATGCAGGCAGGACTGATGGCACATGTGCCCGCGGTGCCGCCGCGCTCGCCAACGACCGGTAGTGCCGGCCGCTGGTCGGCAACTTCATGATCCTGGGGCGCGTTACGCGGTTGCCGGCCAGCGGCCGGCACTACCGGTCAGGCCATCGGCACTTCGTGCAACGCAAGCCAACGCCAACGCCCCTGCTCCTGGCGCAGCACCGCCAGCGACTCTCGCCATGTGGGCTGGCCGCCATCGAGCGAATGCCCTTCGCGATAGCGCAGCACCGCCAGCGGTGACAGCGCATCCACCGCCTGCACGGCTTCGATGGAAATCTGCAGCCCTGGACGCGCGCCATGGGCACCCGCGAACAGTGCCTGCACGGCATTCCGGTCCAGCCTGCGACCCGCGATGCCGACCATGCTGAAGTCCGCGCAGAAATGCGCCATCAGATCGTCCAGCGCGTCGGTGCCGACGTCGGCACGGAACCAGGCCTGCAGTTTGTCGTGCAGGTGGTGGATTTCATGTTCTGCGGTGGTAGCCATCAAGTGTTCTCCGGTTGCGAAAGGGTGATCCTCTGCGGCCGACGCAACAGCGCCAGGGGCAGCAGGGTAAGTACGGCGGCCAGACCCAGTGCCATGCCGGTGGCATGGGCCGGCAGCCATTGCATGGCCAGTGCCAGCACCATCGCGATGGCCGCGGTGCCGAGGCAGAAGCTGAGCTGGCGGTTGAGGTTCCAGAGGGCACTGGCATCGCCCAATGCTTCGCCCTCGACCCCATGGAAGGCCAGCGTCTGCGCGGTGCTGCTGCACAGGCTGCCGCCGGCGCCCATCAGCGCGAACAGCAGCCCGGCCAACGCGAAGGCCGGCTGCGGCAGCATCGCCATCAACAGCAGGCCGCTGGCCTGCAGGAGCATGCCCATACGCAGTGCCGTGGCCGGGCCGAAGCGCGCCAGCAGGCGCTTGCTGGCCGTGATCGCAATGGCCGAGGCCAGCGCCCAGGGCAGCATCAACGCGCCGATGCGTGCCGCGCTGTAACCGGCCTGGTGCAGCTGCAGGGTACTGACCAGCTGGCTGCCGATGAACACACCCGGCACTGCCAGATACACCAGCATTGCCAGGCGCAGCCCGCGATGGGACAGCAGCGACCAGCGCAGCAGGGGCTGCGCCTGCCGACGTGCGTGCCGCAGGTGGGCCGCCGCCAGCAGCAGCGCGACCAGCAGCAACACGGCACCGGCACCGCGATGTCCGGACTCGCCCAGCCAGGTCAGCGCCAGCAGCAACGCGCCCAGCGCCAGCATCGCGGTAGACAGCGCATAGGCCTGCAGGCGCGGCGCACTGCGCGCGCCATCGGCCGGCATCCAGGCCAGCACCAGGCCGATCGCCACCACCGCCAACGGCAGACTGGCCCAGAGCACGCCGCGCCAGGACAACCACTGCACCAGCAACCCGCCCAGCGCCGGCGCCAGTGCCGGCACCAGCAGCGCCACCAGCAGGATGCGGCGGGTCAGCGCGCCACGCTGGTCGGACGTGCATTGTCGGTACGCTGCCGCCTGTGCCACCGGAATCAGCAGGCCACCGGCCAGCCCCTGCAGCAGGCGCCAGCCCAGCAGCCAGCCGATACCCGGTGCGGCGCCGGCCAGCACAGCGGCAACCGCGAACAACAGCAACGCCACCAGCAGCAGGCGACGCTCACCACAGCGCGCGGCCAACCAGGGTGCCAGCGGAATCACCACGCTCAGGCCCAGCATGTAGGCGGTGCCCACCCAGGCCAGGGTGCTGATATCGGCGTGCAGCTCCGCTGCCAATGCCGGATAGGCCACCGTGGCGATGAACATGTTGACCAGATCCAGGGCGAACACCAGCAGGAAGATCGCCTCATGGCGCAGGCGGGGGGACGGCATCGGCGGCGCTCCAGCAGGGAAGCGGCCAGCATGCCGTGCGGGCCTTGTTGGAAAAACACGACAGCAACTGCAACACTGTCAAATCCATTTTGACAATGAATTGCCATGGTCAGCCTCGATCGCTTCGATATCTTCCGCGCCGTGGTCGAGGCCGGCAGCCTCACCGCAGCAGCCGATCGGCTCGGCCTCAGCCGTGCGGTGGTCAGCTTCAACCTGAAGCGGCTGGAGCAGGAGCTGGGCGTGACCCTGCTGTTGCGCAGCACCCGCCACCTGGCCCTGACCGAGGCCGGCGAACAGTTCCTGCAGCACTGCGTGCAGGCGTTGGACGCCGCACAGGCAGCGATCGATGCCGCGCGGCGCGACCAGCACCAGCTACAGGGTGTGCTGCGCCTGACCACCACCCCGGAGTACGCGCAGCTTCGCCTGATTCCCGCACTGGAAGCCTTCCGTGCGCGGCATCCGGCGCTGCAGCTGCACCTGTCGACCTCACCGGCACCGGCGGACCTGATTCCCGAACGCTTCGATCTGGCGATCCGCCTCGGCCGCCTGCCAGATTCAGGGCTGCATGCCAGCGAACTGGAACGGCATCCGCTGTGCGCGGTGGCCGCGCCCTCGTTGCTGGCCCGGCTGCCCTCCGCGGATGCAGCCGATGACCCGGTGCAGCTGGGCACCCTGCCCCGCCTCGGCTACCCGCGCCTGGCCGACGTGCCGGTGGTGGCGCCGGATGGCAGCGACGCCCTGTTTGCCACCAACCCGGGCAATGCGGTGGCGCGCGTAGATGGTGCCAGCAGCCTGCGTGCCTTCGCCGTGGCCGGCGCCGGGGTCACCGTGCTGCCACGCTGGCTGATCGAGGACGACTTGGCCCAGGACCGCCTGCGCCCGGTGCTGCGCCAGCACCGCTTCCCGCAGCAGAGCGTGTACGCGGTCTACCCGCACAGCACGCAGCCCTCGCCGAAGGTGCGGCAGCTGATCGATTTCCTGCGTGGGTGGTCTGAAAGCGGGCGCGGGTAGCCTCCTGCGGCCAATCGCCAGGCCGCAGTGAAGTTACAGAGGGTACGAGCCTCCACGAACATCGCCAACCCAGCTATCGAACAAACTCCCCGGTGTCAGATCGTCACTGTGTGAGAACTTTGGTTCATACGACATTTTCGCCCGCATCTCATTGCTCCCCACAACGTAGTGAATGCGGATCTCAGTAGGCATCTCAGCGCCGAACTCATTGCACTTTTCTTCAAGCGCATCTATTTCATCCAGCCCAGCATCAAGCACCCAAGCCAAGCTCTCATTCAACGAGTCATACATCCCACCTCCAGATTTTCGGACGTCATTCAGCTGTTCCTTCTCCACCACAGAACCGTTAAGTCTGTAGAAGAAATCAAACATTGAAATCCCATCTTCACTCGCAACGAAGATGAATACTTCGTCAGGCGTCGCACCGGCATAATCGAGCGCGAGTCGAACCATGCTCGCCTGAGCGTCTGAAACGTGTTCCTCAAAGATCTTGTTCATTGTTCGATCCTCGTAGCACTCGCTTGAATTGGCACTGATACTGAGTTGACCGAGTGAGTGCGCTCCGTGCTGCTCGGCTCGAGATCACACCTGCTGCAGCCTTCGCTGGGCTGACGCCGCCACCATCTCGTCAGGGTCACCCGTTAGCAGCTCCAGGACCTCCTTGGATACCTTTGGATTGCAGGCGATTCGGTGACGGACGCTTGCATCGGAATCCCTTGCAAGGCGTGACATCAATGCTGGATCCAGCCGGCGCTTGCTCGCAATTTTCCAGCGGACATCTACGTCATCGCTGGCAGCCAACTGCTCGATGATGGCTAGGGGAATCGTTTTGTTTCCGGCAACGCAACGCGCCAGCTCCGGATAGGTCGACAGGATATCGCGCCACGTCTGATCGTCAGCGTGCCGCAAAGCGAACGAGGTATCCGACTCGTTTTCACACAACCGTTTGAATTCCCATGCGCTCGCGATCATTCGCTGGCCCTCCTGCGCCAGCCTTCCAGTATTGGCTGACCGGCAATTGACCTCCAGTGGCAGAAGCGACATGACTATCCGCCCCGGCGCCTGCTGTTCCATCGTCCGCCGGGCATGGCCCGGCGAGCGCAGCGGCACCCCACAAACAGAAACGGCCCCTTTCGGGGCCGTTCCTTCAAGCATCAACAACCCGCAGTATCAGCGCAGCACCTGCTCTACCAGCTGCACGTCCACCGTCTGCAGCGGCTCGGCCGCATTGCGCGACAGCTGCACCTGGTAGGTGCCGCTGTCGATCTTCCACTGGCGCGCCTGTGCATCGTAGTGGGCCAGGGTCTTCGGCTCGGCTTCGATGCGGATGCGGCGCTGTTCGCCCGGCTGCAGGTTCACCTTGTCATAGCCGATCAGGCGGATCGGTGTGGTGCTGCCAGCCGGAAGCTTCAGGTACAGCTGGGCCACGTCGGCACCGGCACGCTTGCCGGTGTTGCGGATGTCGACGCTGGCGACCAGGCGCGAGCCCTCCACGCTCACCTTCAGATTTTCATAGGTGAACGAGGTGTAGGACAGCCCGTGGCCGAAGGCGAAGGTCGGGGTCAGGCCCTTGGCCGCCATCCACTTGTAGCCGACGTTGGCGCCTTCGATATCGAAATCGAACACATCACCGAACGGCTTGGCCGGTTTGAAGCCGAGGCCGTCGATGTGCGGGCGTGGCAGCTGCGATTCGTCCGTCACCCAGGTCACCGGCAGGCGGCCGGACGGATTGGCCTGGCCGGTCAGCAGCGCGGCGATGCCTTCGCCACCACGGATGCCCGGGTACCAGGCCTGCAGCATCGCCGGCACCTGCGCCAGCCACGGCGTGCGCACCGGGCCATTGGTTTCCAGCACCAGCACGGTCTTCGGGTTGGCCTTGGCCACTGCCGAGATCAGGGCATCCTGGTTGTCCGGCAGCTGCATGTCCGGCAGGTCCACCGATTCGGCGGCCCACTGGGTGGCGAACACGATGGCCACGTCAGCCTGCGCGGCGGCCTTGGCCGCAGCGGCGGCATTGGTCCCGTCCACATACTCGATGGTCGCGTCCGGGCGCGCCGCACGCAGCGATTCCAGCGGCGAGGACGGGTGGAAGATCACCGGGCCCGGCCAGGTGGTCGGCATCACGCCCGGCACCGCATTGGTGCCCTTGGCGGTCACGCCCACCATCGACGAACCACCGCCACCGATCACGCCTTTGTCGGCATGGCCGCCGATGATGACGATGTGCTTCACGCTGTCGGCCAGCGGCAGCAGGTTGCCCTCATTGCGCAGCAGCACGCTGCCTTCTTCCACCGTACGCTGGGCGACGGCGAAACCGGCCTCGGCATCGACCTTCTGGTGCTGCGGCGGGTTGTCGAAGTTGCCATGCAGGAACATCGTGCGCAGGATGCGCGCCACCATGTCGTTCAGGCGCGCCTGCGGCACCACGCCACCGTGCACGGCCAGGCGCAGCGGTTCGTCGAAGAACACCGCCGCGTCGAACACTTCACCGGCCGACTGTTGATCGAGGCCGGCCAGCGCCGCCTTCGAGCCACTGTGCACGCCACCCCAGTCGGACATCACGAAACCGGGGAACTTCCATTCCTGCTTCAGCACCTGGTTCATCAGGTAGCCGTTCTCGCAGCCGTAGGTGCCGTTGATCTTGTTGTACGAGCACATCGCCACACCGGGGCGACCGGCTTCAAGCGCGATCTCGAAGGCCAGCAGGTCCGACTCGTGCATGGCCTGTTCGCCGATGCGCACGTCGTGGAAGTTGCGGCGGGTCTCCATGTCGTTCAGCGCGAAGTGCTTCATCGAGGAGATCACGTGCTGGCTCTGCACGCCCTGGATCAGCGCGCCAACCATCGAGCCGGCCAGCAGCGGATCTTCACCGGCATATTCGAAGTTGCGGCCGTTGCGCGGGTCGCGCTGCAGGTTGACGCTGCCCGACAGCAGGATGTTGAAGCGCTGCTGCCATGCCTCGCGGCCCATCGTGGCGCCACCGGCGAAGGCGACTTCACGGTTCCAGCTCGATGCGGTGGACGGGCCCGACGGCATCGCCGTGGCGAAATCGCCCGGGCGGATGCCACCCGGATTGGTCACGCCGACGCCGGCATCGGCCGATTGCTGCGACGGAATGCCCAACCGCGCCACGCCCGGCACGAAACCGGCCGAACCGACTGCGCCTTCCGGCAGCGGGCCACCGTCCTTGCCCAGCCCGAAGTAGCTGTGCAGCATCTGGAACTTCTCATCCTCGGTCATCGCCTTCAGCAGCAGCGCAGCGCGCGCGTCGGCGTTGAGGGTGGTGTCCATCCACGGCCTGTCGCCATGCGTGTCGGCGGCGTAAGCCAGGGTCAGCAGGGTGGCGCGCAGGGTACTGCCTTCCACCTTGAACGGCGCACTGCTGGCGGCCTGGAAGCCATCGCTGAAATAGCTGGCATCGGCTTCCAGCGCGACACGCGCCGGATCGAAGCCTGCGGCCTTGGCCGATTCACCGGCCACCGCGCCGAGCAGCACCGCCGGTGCACCCAGCCGCGAACGGGTGACCAGCGCCGGCAGCTGCGCCGCACCTGCACCGGCATCGGTATAGACCGCCACGGTGTGGCGGCCATCGTCCAGGCGCAGGTAGTTCAGGCCCGGCTGGTCGGGGCCGGATTCAGCGGCGATCGGCAGCCGGGTCAGCACTGCCTGGCCGCGCTGGGTCTGGCCATCGTCCTTGCCGGCAGCAATGAAGCGGTACTCATAGCCCAGGCCATCGGCCAGCACCTGCAGCGGATCGACCTGGCCGATGCCGCGCTGCACCTGGCGCACGCTCACCGCGTCCACCTGCAGGGTCTTCAGCTGGGCGGCCAGGGCCGGCATCGCCTCGGCGGTCGGGGCCTGTTCCAGGGTCAGCACAGTGAACGCGGCAGGGTCGGCCCAGGCCGGGGCGGCCAGTGCGGCAGACAGGGCCAGGGACAGTGCAAGCGGCTTTGTAAACGTTTTCATCGGCAGGCGTAATTCCGTTGCCAAGGCAATCGGTCCAGGGAAAGTGCCGCCGAAGGGTGCAGCGTTCATGCCGCGCAGGGGTTGCCAGGCAACGTCCCGCAGGCCGATGGACGGGCCGGTCTGCGCGCGGGACCCTCCTCCCGGCGTGACAACCTGCCTGCCCGGGCCGCGCAGGGCGACCCAATCCTGTGAAGATTGTGCGAGGGCGTTCACACCTGTCAACAGGACCTAAGTCACAGGGGCAACCCGGCCAGCGGTTATCAGGCCATCACTGGCGGTCATCAGTGCGCCGCGCGGGCCTGCCGATAATGGAGATCCCTGGCCACGAACCGAGCCCATGACCGTCCACCGCGACTTCGACCATCTCTGGCGTGACCGCTGCGATACGTCCAGCCAGCGCGCGCCGCGCGTGCTGATCCGGGTGTTCGTGGCCCCCGGTGAGCTGGAGCGCAGCGTGGCGTTCTACGAGCAGCTGCAGGGCGTGGTGGCCGATGCGGGGTTCCCGTTTCCGGAGGCCGGCCTGCGTCTGGCGATGGTCGGGGCGTTCCTGTTGATCGAGGGCAGCGAGGCGGCGCTGGCGCCGTTCACTTCGACCACGGGGACACTGCTGGTCGATGACGTTCGGCCCTATCACGACAAGCTGGTCGCGGCTGGCGCCGAGATCATCTTCCCGTTGCAGGTGGTACCGACCGGGGCGGCGTTCAACGCGGTACATCCCGATGGGACGGTGGTCGAGTACGTGCATCACCGGCCGGATCCGCACGGGCGGTGAGGGTGCGCACGGCACCCGAGGTAGTGCCGGCCGCTGGCCGGCAACCTCAGAAGCAACAGCCGAAGCAAAGCAAGCGGGCTTACTGGGGGATGGCGGGGTGGGTCCGATTGCGGGGGACGCCGTGAATCCGTCCTTGGAGGCTCGTTCGACAGATTCCGCGATCTGCCGGAACGGCATATTGTTCTGGTCGGTGTCGACCTTGGTCGACTGCTCTGGTAGGTGTTGACCTTGGTCGACGCGGTAGATCCACGCCATGCGTGGATGGTTCATTCGATATCTGACAGAAAAATCGTGTCGACCAAGGTCGACACCTACCAACAGCTGCGCGGAACAACGGCCACCGCTACCAACAGCCGAGTGAACCTGTCGAAGGTGGGGCGGTGTCGGAGTGCGGGGTGTCAGCCGCATGGATGCGGCTGCCAAGCCTACACGGACGTACTTGCGGCGGCCCCGCACTCCGACACCGTCCCGCCAACCCACGTATAGCCCGCTTTTGACGTTGACGTTGATTCTGCGGGTGCAGGGCTGCAAGCCCTGCCGACCCCCTAGAACGGAGCCGCGGACTCGAACGCGAGCACCTCGCCCGTCAGCGGATGCGTGAACCGCAGGCTGCGTGCATGCAGATGCACGCGGTGCGCCGGTGCCGCGTCATACAGCACGTCGCCAACAATCGGATGGCCAATAGTGGCCATGTGCAACCGCAGCTGATGGCTGCGGCCGGTGATCGGTTCCAATGCCACGCGCGTGCGCCGCGCTTCAACATCGCGCACCAGCACGCGCCAACGCGTCAACGCCGGCTTGCCGCGTTCGTGATCGACCATCTGCTTCGGCCGGTTCGGCCAGTCAACGATCAACGGCAGGTCCACTTCACCGGCATCGCTTTCGATCACACCCTGCACGACGGCTTCGTAGCGCTTGCCAACCTGGCGCTGCTCGAACTGCATCGACAACGCCGCCTGCATGTCCTTGCCACGCGCATGCAGCAGCAGGCCGGAGGTCACCTGGTCCAGCCGATGCACGGTCAACGCATCCGGATACAGCGCCTGCAGGCGCGCGACCACGCAGTCCTGGTTCTCGGCGCTGCGGCCGGGTACGGACAACAGGCCAGCCGGCTTCTCGGCCACCAGCAGTGCGTCATCGATGTAGTGCAGGTGGATCATGCGGTTCCAGGAATTCCAAATGAAAACGGGGAAGCCGAAGCCTCCCCGTTTTCTGCGTACCAACCAACGGTCGGTACCTACCTTGATGGAAGACGTACCGGCCGGAGCCGGTACCGCCTGCATCAGCCCAGCAGGTGGGCGACGCCGGCGCGCTCTTCTTCCAGCTCGGCCAGGGTCTTGTCGATGTACTTCTGGCTGAAGTCGTCGATCGGCAGGTCCTTGACCAGGGTGTACTTGCCGTTCTCGGTGGTCACCGCGAAGCCGAAGATCACGCCTTCCGGAATGCCGTAGGAACCGTCGGACGGCACGCCCATGGTGACCCACTTGCCGTTGCTGCCCAGCACCCAGTCACGCACGTGGTCGATCGCTGCGTTGGCGGCCGAAGCAGCCGAGGACGAGCCACGGGCTTCGATGATCGCCGCGCCGCGCTTGCCGACGGTCGGGATGAAGGTGTTGGCGTTCCACTCCTGGTCGTTGATCGCATCGGCGATCGACGCACCATCGGCGGTGGCGAAACGGTAGTCCGGGTACATGGTCGGGCTGTGGTTGCCCCACACCACCAGCTTCTCCATGCCACCGACCGGCTTGCCGAGCTTGGTCGACAGCTGGCTCAGCGCGCGGTTGTGGTCCAGGCGCAGCATGGCGGTGAAGTTTTCCGGCTTCAGGTCCGGGGCCGACTTCATCGCGATGTAGGCGTTGGTGTTGGCCGGGTTGCCGACCACCAGCACCTTCACGTCACGGCTGGCGACCTTGTTCAGCGCTGCACCCTGGGCGGTGAAGATCTTGGCGTTCTCCAGCAGCAGGTCCTTGCGCTCCATGCCCGGGCCGCGCGGACGTGCGCCGACCAGCAGGGCGATGTCGGCGTCCTTGAACGCGACTTCGGCGTCATCGGTGCCGACCATGCCGGCCAGCAGCGGGAAGGCACAGTCTTCCAGCTCCATCATCACGCCCTTCAGGGCGGCCTGGGCCTTGTCCACCGGCAGTTCCAGCAGCTGCAGGATGACCGGCTGGTCCTTGCCCAGCATTTCGCCGGAGGCGATGCGGAACAGCAGGGCATAACCGATCTGGCCGGCGGCGCCGGTCACGGCAACACGAACGGGTGCTTTCATGGGGGTTTCCTCTTGCTTGCAAGCGTTTGATGGGACGCCGCGGGCAGAGCCACGCAGGCCAGGCGGGCGGCGGGGAACAGGGAAACGGCCACCCATGGGTGGCCGTTTCGAAGGGGGATCAGGCGGCGAGGTGCTTGTTCCACTCCGCGACGCGGTCGGCCTGGGCGGCCAGCACGGCGTCGACGTCGCCTTCCAGGGTGATCGAATGGATCACGTCGCCCTGCTTGACCGAATCAACGATGGCCTGGCCTTCCAGGACCTTGCCGAAGACGGTGTGGCGGCCGTCCAGCCAGTCGGTCTTGATGTGGGTGATGAAGAACTGGCTGCCGTTGGTGTTCGGGCCGGCGTTGGCCATCGACAGCGAGCCGACCTCGTGCTTCACGCCGTTCTTCTCGTCTTCGAACTTGTAGCCCGGGCCGCCGGTGCCACGACCCTGCGGGCAGCCGCCCTGGATCATGAAGTCGGCGATCACGCGGTGGAAGATCAGGCCGTCATAGAAGCCGTGCTTGACCAGGTTCACGAAGTTGGCCACGGTCAGCGGCGCCTTGTCGGCGAACAGCTCGACCTTGATCGGGCCCTGGGTGGTGTCGAAAGTGGCGATGAGGGACATGAAGATCCTTGATGCAGAGGGGAACGCGTCTAGCCACCTAGTTTACACCTGCCTCGTGGCGGCGGCGGCTTCGACCATCGGTGAAGAACCCGGCTTCAGCCCGTGGACGGGAAGCCGCGTCTCCGGGCGCTGGCGGCCCCGGCCGACGCGGCGGACAGCCAGCTGAATGGGCCCCTCGACGGATGTGAAATCCACCTTTTCGCGAATCGTCAAGTTCGACGTATAATGTTGGACTTCTTTTTCCAAATCCGGCGCCGACTGGCCCCCTTTCGTATGTCCATCGAAAATCTTCGCAACATCGCCATCGTCGCCCACGTCGACCATGGCAAGACCACCCTGGTCGACCAGCTGCTGAAGCAGTCCGGCACCCTGTCCGAGCGCACCGTCCTCGCCGAGCGCGTGATGGACAGCAACGACCAGGAAAAGGAACGCGGCATCACCATCCTGGCCAAGAACACCGCCATCACCTGGGAAGACAAGAAGACCGGCATCAAGAACCGGATCAACATCGTCGACACCCCCGGGCACGCCGACTTCGGTGGTGAGGTCGAGCGCGTGCTGTCGATGGTCGATACCGTGCTGATCCTGGTCGACGCGATGGACGGCCCGATGCCGCAGACCCGCTTCGTGACCCAGAAGGCCTTCGCGATGGGCTTCAAGCCGATCGTCGTGGTCAACAAGGTCGACCGTCCGGGCGCCCGTCCGGAATGGGTGATCGACCAGGTCTTCGACCTGTTCGACAAGCTCGGCGCCACCAACGAGCAGCTGGACTTCCCGATCGTCTACGCCTCGGGCCTGAACGGCTATGCCGGCCTGGAAGACACCGTGCGCGACGGCGACATGACCCCGCTGTACGAAGCGATCATGCAGCACGCGCCGAAGCCGGAAGTGGATCCGGAAGGCCCGTTCCAGATGCGCATCAGCCAGCTGGACTACAACAACTTCGTGGGCGTGATCGGCATCGGCCGCATCCAGCGCGGCACCCTGAAGAAGAACATGCAGGTCGCGGTCATCGACCGTGAAGGCAAGAAGCGCAACGGCAAGGTGCTGCAGGTGCTGGGCTTCATGGGCCTGGAGCGCATCGAGCAGGAGTCGGCCGAGGCCGGCGACATCGTGGCCATCTCCGGCATCCAGGAGCTGACCATCTCCGACACCATCTGCGCACCGGACTTCCCGGAAGCGCTGCCGGCGCTGACCGTCGACGAGCCGACCATCTCGATGACCTTCCAGGTCAACAACTCGCCGTTCGCCGGCAACAAGGACCTGTCCGGTGGCAAGTTCCTGACCAGCCGCCAGATCAAGGACCGCCTGGACCGTGAAAAGGTCCACAACGTGGCCCTGAAGGTCGAGCAGCTGGAAGACGCCGACAAGTTCCTGGTCTCCGGCCGTGGCGAACTGCACCTGTCGGTGCTGATCGAGAACATGCGCCGCGAAGGCTACGAGCTGGCCGTGTCGCGCCCGGAAGTGATCATCAAGGAAATCGACGGCCAGCTGATGGAGCCGATCGAGCAGCTGGTGGTGGACATCGAAGAAATCCACCAGGGCGGCGTGATGGAAAAGCTGGGCACCCGCAAGGGCCAGCTGAAGAACATGGAATCGGACGGCAAGGGCCGCGTGCGCCTGGAGTACCAGATCCCGGCCCGTGGCCTGATCGGTTTCCAGAACGAGTTCAAGACCCTGACCCAGGGTTCGGGCCTGCTGTTCCACGTGTTCGACCACTACGGTCCGAAGGAACAGGGCGCGATTGCCAAGCGCATCAACGGCGTGATGATCGCCAATGCACCGGGCACCACGCCGGCCTACTCGCTGGGCCCGCTGCAGGAGCGCGGCAAGCTGTTCGCTGCTGAAGGCGACAACGTGTATGAAGGTCAGCTGGTCGGCATCCACTCCAAGGACAACGACCTGACCGTCAACGCGATCAAGACCAAGCCGCTGACCAACATGCGCGCTTCGGGCAAGGACGATGCGATCCAGCTGACCCCGGCGATCAAGTACTCGCTGGAACAGGCCCTGGACTTCATCGAAGACGACGAGCTGGTCGAGATCACCCCGAAGGAGATCCGCCTGCGCAAGAAGTTCCTGACCGAGAGCGATCGCAAGAAGGCTTCGCGCGGCGGCTGAGCCAGCACCCCGTGAACCAGAGCGGCTACAACCCGGATCCACACCGGCATCCGGGTCTGCACGTCATCGCCCTGCTCGAAGCGAGCAAGGCGATGCTGGCGCTGTTGGCCGCCACCGGGCTGGAAGTGCTCGGACCGCAGCCGCTGCGGCACGGCATCATGGCCCTGATCCGGCGTTTCAGCCTGGATCCGGACCATGGCACCCTGCCCTCGCTGCTGCACATGATCAGTCCCGACGCGGTCCACCTGGCCGCGGCGGGAATGATCGGCTACGGCCTGCTGCACCTGGTCGAAGCCTGGGGCCTGTGGCGGGCCAAGGCCTGGGCGTCCTGGCTGGGCTGCCTGACCGCCGCCCTGTACCTGCCTTTCGACATCTTCGCGATCATCCGCCATCCCGGTTGGCCGTCATGGACGATCCTGGCGATCAACCTGATCGTGGTCTACGTCCTCGCCCGCGACCTGCGCAAGCGCCACCGCTGAGCACCGGCTACACTGGGGATTGGAGCCGACCAAGCCGCCCCATGCGCCCGTCCTTGCCGCCTCTGCTGACCTGCCTGCTCGCCGCGCTGCCGGCGCTGCTTTCGGCTGGCTGCAGCCCGGCCACGCCCAGCGCGCATGCGGCCGAACCTGCGAGCCGCAACGTGCCGTTCCCGTACGCCGAAACCGATGTCGCCGACCTGCAGGCGCGGATGACTGCCGGAGATCTGGACAGCACCACCCTGACCCAGGCCTACCTGCAGCGTATCGCCGCCCTGGACCGCACCGGGCCCCGCCTGCGCGCGGTGATCGAGCTCAACCCCGACGCCTTGAAGGAAGCCGCCGCACGTGACCGCGAGCGCCGCGAAGGGCGCCTGCGTGGGCCGCTGCATGGCGTCCCCCTGCTGCTGAAGGACAACATCAACGCCGCACCGATGGTCACCAGTGCCGGCTCACTGGCCCTGCAGGGCTTCCGTCCGGACGATGCCTACCTGGTACGCCGGCTGCGCGAGGCTGGCGCTGTAGTGCTGGGCAAGACCAACCTCAGCGAGTGGGCCAACTTCCGCGGCAATGACTCCATCTCCGGCTGGAGCGCGCGCGGCGGCCAGACCCGCAACCCCTACCGCATCAGCCATTCACCGTGCGGTTCCAGCAGCGGCAGCGCGGTGGCCGTGGCCGCCAACCTGGCCAGCGTGGCGATCGGCACCGAAACCGACGGCAGCATCGTCTGCCCGGCCGCGATCAACGGCGTGGTCGGTCTGAAGCCGACGGTCGGGCTGGTCAGTCGCGATGGCATCGTGCCGATCTCCTTCAGCCAGGACACCGCCGGCCCGATGACCCGCAGCGTCGCCGATGCTGCCGCCGTGCTGACTGCGATCGCCGGCCGCGATGACGCCGATCCCGCCACCGCGACCATGCCCGGCCGTGCGGTCTACGACTACACCGCGCGCCTGGACCCGCAGGGCCTGCGCGGCAAACGCATCGGTCTGCTGCAGACGCCGCTGCTGAAGTACCGCGGCATGCCGCCGCTGATCGATCAGGCAGCGACCGAGCTGCGTCGCGCCGGCGCCGTGGTGGTGCCGGTGGAGCTGCCCAACCAGGGCGCGTGGGCCGAGGCTGAGCGCACGCTGCTGCTGTACGAATTCAAGGCCGGGCTGGAGCGCTACTTCAGCACCCACCGCGCGCCACTGCGCAGCCTGGCCGAACTGATCGCCTTCAACCAGGCGCACAGCAAGCAGGAACTGGGCCTGTTCGGCCAGGAGCTGCTGGTGGAGGCCGATGCCACCACCGGCCTGGCAGACCCTGCCTACATCCGCGCGCGCAGTGATGCGCGCCGGTTGGCCGGTCCGGAAGGCATCGATGCAGCCCTTGCCGCGCATCAGCTCGATGCGCTGGTGGCGCCGACCACCGGTGTGGCGTGGCCGATCCGCAGCGAAGGCGACGACTTCCCCGGCGAGAGCTACAGCGCCGCTGCCGTGGCCGGTTACCCCAGCCTGACCGTGCCGATGGGCCAGATCAACGGCCTTCCCGTCGGCCTGCTGTTCATGGGCACCGCCTGGAGCGAGCCGAAGCTGATCGAAATGGCCTACGCCTACGAGCAGCGCACCCGTGCGCGGCTGCAACACGAAGATGAGCTGGATATGCCGCGTGGTCCACGTGCACGCACTGCGGATGTGCGTTCGCC